>NZ_JBFTPZ010000026.1:0-99296 GCF_056398745.1 Paenibacillus sp. 01T424
GTCTTCCCCCTCGTTTAGATGAATATTCAGCTTTGCTAAAGCCCGGTAGACGCTCGATTTCACCGAGCTTAACGGCATATCGACAATTTCAGCAACATCTTTTAAGGGCAAATCTTCAAAATACCTAAGGATGATCACCGTTTTGGACTTCTCGTCAAGACTGTTGAGTGCCTGATGCAGATCGATTTGTTCTTCGGTTCGTTCAGGAGCGTAACCAGCCTCATAATCACTGTCGATATAGACTGTTTTTTTCGCTTTTCGAATATATTCAAGCGCATAATTGACGGCGATCTTTGTTAGCCACGTATGAAAGTATTGCGGCTCACGCACTTTTTTGACAGAAATAAAGGCGCGATATATGGTTTCTTGTACAATTTCGAGAGCATCGTCCTTGTTGCGAACATAAGTATAGGCGATTCGGTAGAGCCGATCCTGTCGACTCGCGATCAATTTGGAGAAGCTTTCGTCATCGCCGGCTATCGCTTTTTTTACAAGTTCAATTTCATTTGAAATGGCGGTCGGCCTCCTTATGAGTAATAGTCGTGCTCTGGTTATGCTCTCCCACACGGTTCCAATCATACTGAACCTTGCCCCAGTCAGGTGCGCCGATAGAGGCTGTTCCAAAACCTGAGGCAAGCACTTTTTCGCCATGTTTTAGGGTATAATTATAGGTGCCCTCTGAAAGTCTCGCCTCGCCCTTTAAGGAATAATCGACGGATACAGGAGTGATCATCAGGTTGCGAAATGATTCGTTATCGACTTTTTTGCTGCAAGCGTACATCGTTAGCGGCATGTTGATTTTGCGAACTTGTTCGCCGCTCTCTTGATCAATTTCATATAGCTCGATATGGAGCGGGATGTCGAGTGACAACTTATTTACCGGAACGATAATGGTCTGATTCACTTTGCCCCATTCCGGTCCGCCTACAGAAGCAGTTCCAAAATCAGTCATGATGATTTTATCGCCTTGCTTGATTGTGAAATGGTAGGTGCCTTCGAATAAGCTTGCTTCGCCATTAATTTCAAATACTAAACTTTGCTTCGCTGCTTCAATGTTGCGGAACGAGTCGTTGCTAATGCTTGCATTGGGCTGTTTCACATGCTGCTGCGTTATTTGGTTTACGTTTTCCTTGGCTTGAACAATGCTGCGGTCGCTGACCGAATTCGTCAGCAACCCGATAAGGGTTACACCGGCAATGACTGAAGTTACGACTGTACCTATTACTATTTTTTTCATATGAATAATCTCCTTATGGCTTTTTCGCCGTGTATTATTGTTAAACGATAGTTGCTGTTTGCTTCATGAAGGCTAC
This sequence comes from Paenibacillus sp. 01T424, assembly GCF_056398745.1. Classification (NCBI taxonomy): domain Bacteria; kingdom Bacillati; phylum Bacillota; class Bacilli; order Caryophanales; family Paenibacillaceae; genus Paenibacillus; species Paenibacillus sp. 01T424. The sequence continues at coordinate 1,314 of NZ_JBFTPZ010000026.1, forward strand.
ATAGGTTAGATGGGCGAGATGGTCATAAAGACGCAAGGAAGTATATTCCATTAATCGGCTATGGAATGCGACCAACTTTTGTATAACGAATAGCGTTTCGGAGCTTGTCTACCTTTTCAACAATTTTAATGGCGCTTCATTATTCCGTGCGTTGTATAATGAATTCTTAAGCTTTGTGTACGAATGCCTCGGCGAATGCTGAGAGGCTATTTATTTGGCAGGAGGAAATAGCATGAACGGCAATTTGCCGCGTAATTTCACAGAAAAAATGGAAAAGCTGCTTGGTGATGAGTTTGATAGCTTTATGTCTTCGTATGATGCACCGAGAGTATACGGTCTTCGAATCAATCGATTAAAGCTAGGTGTCGAGCAATGGAAAAAGCTATCTGACATGGGCGAGGAGGTGCGTGAAATACCTTGGGCACCGGATGGTTTGTATTACAAAGAGGGTGAACGGCCAGGCAAACATCCGCACTATCATGCGGGGCTTTATTATATTCAAGAACCGAGTGCGATGGCTCCGGTAGAACTGCTGGACGTTCAGCCTGGTCAACGCGTACTTGATCTATGCGCGGCCCCAGGAGGTAAATCGACGCAAATTGCAGGGAAGCTGCAAGGAAGCGGAGTGCTCGTCACGAATGATAACGCCAGAGAAAGAACAAAGGCTTTGGCCAAAAATATAGAGCTTGCCGGCGTACGCAATGCTGTCGTGCTTAACGATGAGCCCGCAGCAATTGCCGCTGTTTTTCCACAATGGTTCGATCGTATTCTCATTGATGCACCATGCTCCGGCGAGGGCATGTTTCGCAAGGATGATTCGATGATCGCAGAATGGGAGAAGCACTCGATTGAAAAATGCTCCTTAATGCAGCGCGATATTATGCAGCATGCCGCAGCGATGCTGGCACCTGGGGGGAGAATGGTCTATTCGACATGCACGTTCTCGCCGGAGGAGAACGAGCAGCAAATGGCTCAGTTTTTAGCCGAGCATGAAGATTTTTTTGTTGAAGCTATTTCTCCTCAGCATGGCTGGAGGGCAGGCAGAGCGGATTTAGCAGAAGGCATGGCGCAGCTTGATGAAGAGCGTCTGCAATCCATTCAAGGAACGGTAAGGCTATGGCCGCATTTAATTGAGGGAGAAGGTCATTATGCGGCTGTCCTTAGACGCAGCGGGGAGCGGACAAGCATCATGGAAGAAGAGCCGGCGGTTGCTGCTTCTGTAAAGCGCCAGAGCGTCCAGTCTGCTGGCGGAAGCTTAAAACGCGAAGTCGTGCCAAGCAGCGGGAAAAGACAAGAAAAGAAACAAGATCATAGGGATGAGCGCCGCGCAGCTAAACGGCAAACGAGAAATGATTGGGCCAACGCTGGATTGGAGCGCCCTGCAAACAAGAAAGGGGCAGGGAGTGGTCGTGATGGAGCCGCGATGAACCTCACTGAAGAAGCAAGTCCAATTGAGCTGTGGCACCAGTATGCAGAACAATTTGCGATAAATGCACGAAGCTGGCCAGGGCGTGTTGTAGCCTTTGGTTCTCGCGTATATATTCAGCCTGCCGAACTGCCATCGCTCGATGGCTTGCGCGTGGTTAGAGCCGGCTGGTATGTAGGTGAAGCTATTCGAGGTCGATTTGAACCGTCACACCCGCTAGCCATGGGGTTAAAGAATGATGAAGCCGTGCGCTCTGTTAATTGGAGCTCGTCTGATGAGCAGACGATTCGATATCTCAAAGGGGAAACCTTGTTTGTTGATGAATCGGAATTAACGGTGCATGCTGGCGCCGCCTCAAAAGGATATATATTAGTTTGCACAGACGGTTTCCCGATAGGTTGGGGGAAATATGCCGCTGGAATGATCAAAAATGAACTGCCTGCAGGATGGAGATGGATGTAGAATGAGTAAACGTATTCGAATTGACAAGCTGATCGCCCATATGGGACTGGGTACGCGCAGCGAAATTAAACGAGCTGTGAAGCTCGGCATGGTTGTTGTAGATGATAAAGTAGTGAAAGACAGCGGACTAATCGTTGACCCTGATACAGCAAAGGTTTATTTTGACGGCGCACCTGTCGTGTATCGTGATGTCGTTTATTTCATGTTGAATAAGCCGCAGGGCGTTATTTCTGCAACAGAGGATAGTCGTGAACGCACGGTAATCGATTTACTTGAGCTCTCCGATCGGCAGCGAGATCCATTTCCAGTCGGACGACTGGATAAAGACACGGTTGGCTTGCTGCTGCTGACGAACGATGGGCAGCTTGCTCATGAACTGTTGTCTCCGCGCAAGCATGTTGCGAAGACCTATGAAGCATTGGTTCTTGGCGATGTTGGCGAAGAAGACCAGCAGCTTTTTTTGGCTGGCGTTGCATTAGACGACGGGTATGTTACGATGCCGGCTGAGTTACACATCAAGAGTCGTGAACAACGGGATGATGAAATATTTTCGAGTATCTCCCTTACCATTATGGAAGGTAAGTTCCACCAAGTGAAAAGAATGTTTGAAGCTGTCGGCAAAAAGGTCGTATACTTGAAAAGAGTATCGATGGGTCCGCTTAAGCTTGATGAAACTCTTGAAGAGGGCTCCTATCGGGAGCTGACGGAAGAAGAATTAGAGCTTCTGCGCTCACATAAACGGAAGACGGATTAGACATTGTATCTAGTGTTTGCTGTAATTAAGAGATAGAGAGAGCACTTACAGAGTTTGGAATAGGAGTGGAGACATGAGCCTTAATTATGATTTAATTGCTTTAGATGTGGATGGGACGCTGCTTACAGATGATCATGTGCTGACGAAAGCTATTCGTGAGTCGGTACATGAGGCTGCCAATCGCGGAGCTCAAATCGTATTATGTACTGGGAGAGGACCATCAGGCGCACTTCCTGTGCTAAAAGAGCTTGGACTTAGCGGGACGGTGATTACTCATAACGGAGCAGCTACGATTAATGCGGATGACCATTCCGTTGTTCACCAATTCGATATGGTACCTGAGCATTTATTGCGTTTTATTCAATATTGCCGCGAGAATGGCATTCATTTTGATTTGAATACTGCTTTTGAAATGATGGTCGAGAGCATGACGCCGGAAGTAGAAGCAATGTATGGTCATTTTCAAGCTAAACCATCGATTCATGATTTCCGCCTGGGCTTGCCTAGCGGCCTTGTGAAATTTACAGTTTTCGGAACGAAGGATCAGATGGATGTCGTACAAACGGAATGGTCGGGATGGCCTAAGCAGCTTCATTCGATTCGGAGCGGCGACTTTTTTATCGATGTGCATCATAGTGAAGCCAATAAAGGAAAAGCGTTGCAGCAGCTTGCAGCAATTAAAGGCATTGATCGCAGCCGAATTCTAGCAATCGGCAATTATCATAATGATATAACGATGCTTCAATTTGCGGGCATGGGCATAGCAATGGGCAATTCTCCTGAGGAAGTGAAGCTGGCAGCTAATGCAGTTGCACTTTCGAATAGCGAGGATGGCGTGGCTAGAGCGCTTTATGAGCACGCGTGGAGCTAATTAAACAGCTCTTTTTCTTTCGGATATTCGTAAAGTATTTAGGAAATGTTTTTGGACAGATGAATTTTCCTGGTACGAACGGTAAGGTGAAATATGTATGGCTGGATAATGCACCTGGAAAATTCAGCTTTGCAAGCATAAGCCTGCTTAAAAATTTGGACCCTAGCTATTATTATATTATTGATTGCCATTGGCCGCTGAAGGTAAGCGGAATTACAGTAGATCCTACACATTTTTACGTTTGCGGATGCAACGGCGCGTATAAATGCCAATGCAATTCTACTAGCTGCGGCAGAGGATATTATGAGGCGGCATTGACTATCAATAATAATCAATATGATCTATCGGTTAACGAAGTAAGATCCTGATGGAATGATATAGAAAAAGAAAGAGCGGTCAGCACTAGGAATTAGTTCCTGTGTTGACCGCTCTTTCTTTTAATGTTGTTTACCGATTGCGTCCGCCGCCGCCGCGCGGTTTGCTCGAAGAGCTTCCGCCACCACGCGGGCTGTTGCCGCGACCGCCGGCAGGTGAGCCGCTGCGTCCGCCTGACGATGATTTGCCGCGCTTGCCTGTTCCACGGCCGTTTTCGTGCTCGTTTAGTGTTTTCGCTTTGAAATCACTGCGCGCTGCTTCCCAAGGGCTATCCACCTTGGACGAGGCACGGCCAGCTACATGCTCTGCGCCGCGAGGACTGCCGAAGCCGCCGGTGCGACTTGCACCACCGCGAGCTGAGCCGCCACGACTCTCGGAGCGTTCGCCACCGCGAGCTGAACTTCCGCGACTTTCGGAACGATCACCGCCGCGAGTTGAACTGCTGCGGCTTTGGGAACGGTCATTACCGCGAGCAGGGCTTGCGGATTCGAATCGGTCCCCACGGTTGGCTGACCAGCCTGTGCTCTCGCCAGCTGTTTCGGAAGCTTGACCGCGAATCTCAGCTGTTCTGCCTGTACGTTTGCCAGCATTAGGACGAACGGTCTCGCGTTGGCCTCTGCGTCCGCCTGGCTTCGCATTGCGATCACCTTGAGCAGAACGGTCACGACCGCCGCGGCGTCCACCCTCGGTTGGCTTGCTGCTTCCGCCGCGTGTACTGCTTTTGCCAGCTGCACTGCGTGTTCTCTCTGGACGATCGCCGGTTTGTGCGCGTACAGATGTTTCGTTGCCTTCGCTGTCAATCGCACGGCGTGCAAGCTTAGCATTTATGCTTTGTTCAATAAGAATCAAATGGTTTTTGTCATAAGGAGTTGCGAGTGTGATGGCTGCGCCATCTTGCCCAGCGCGACCTGTTCTGCCAATACGGTGAATATACAGCTCGCCGTCTTGTGGAACGTCGTAGTTGTAAACATGGGTAACCCCTTCAACATCGAGTCCGCGAGCAGCAACGTCAGTCGCTACGAGCACTTGCAGTCTTGCATCTCTGAAGCGCTTCATTACTTGCTCACGCTTCGCTTGCGTAAGATCGCCGTGCAGCTCATCCGATTCGATGCCGATCTCTTGGAGTTCCTTGTTTAATTTTTTCGCGCGAACTTTAGTCCGGCAAAAAATAACGGCCAAATAGGGCTGATGACGCTCTAGCAAATGCACGAGAGTTTGCTGTTTGCTTCTATCCGTTGTTTCATAGACGATTTGTGTAATGCTGTCGAGTGTGACGTTAGTACTGCGTACCCGAATATCGACAGGCGTCTTCATATAATCAGCAGCCAGCTTGCGAATAGCATCAGGCATTGTAGCTGAGAACAACATCGTTTGACGAGCTTTCGGCGTTTGTGAAATAATGCTTTCTACATCTGGCAGGAAGCCCATGTGAAGCATTTGATCCGCTTCATCGAGAACAAGCATTTGCAGCTTGCCTAGGCTGACGGTTTCACGTTTCATATGATCGATTAGACGACCAGGTGTTGCAACCACGATATGGGGCGAGCGCTGCAGTTTGCGAATCTGAGCATCAACGTCTTGGCCGCCATAGGCAGCAAGCACGCTTACGCCAACAGCGGGAACAAGTTTTTTGAGCTCGCTCGTAATTTGAATCGCAAGTTCCCTCGTTGGAGTTAATATGAGAGCTTGGACTTGTTCTTTCTCTATATTAATACGTTGCAAAATAGGCAAAGCAAACGCAATCGTTTTGCCTGTGCCCGTCTGAGCTTGTGCAATAACATCCTGCCCGTTGAGCAGAAGTGGAATCGCTTGCTTTTGAACCGGAGTCGGCTCGATAATTCCATCATGGTGAAGCAATTCGCTTAGCTTGGGAATTATACCCAAAGCGTTAAATGCGTTAGACATTAATACATTTCCTCATTTCGTTTACATCTTTTGATGTTAAGTATAACAGCTGTCCTTATAATGTGCATCTTTACTTTGCTTATGCTATGCTAAAAGCCGACATTAGAGCAGCAGAGGAATGGTAAATATGAATGGAACAGAGCGTTCCGCGATCAAAGCGGGCCTTTCGGTAGACATTGTTTTGAAGCAGGATCAACGGACTGGCAAGCTGACACGAGGTGTCGTGAAAGATATTTTGACGAATTCGCCTAAGCACCCTCATGGCATTAAAGTGAGACTGGCTGATGGGCAAGTAGGGAGAGTCAAGAACATCCTGACTTAAAGAGTCCATATCTAGTCAGGAAGGAATGTTCAACGTTAAAGGAGCGATGTGCTGTGGCCTTTGGCATAAAAAGAAAAGAGTTGCAGCGATGGAAGGAAGCCGTTGCCCGCGGAGAAATTGCATTTCTGACGCACTACTGGCTGGATTCGAGGTTTCCAGACATGAAAACAGTAACGAAGGTAGGCTGCTCCGATATGGAGAAGCTCTCGCGCTGGTGCCTCGATAACGGCCTTAATCCTCGCTATATTCATGCGCGGTCAGAGTATCCGCATTTTGATTTGCTTGGACCGCTGCAGCGTGAAATATTGAAGCGAGAAAATCAGCTGGAACAGCTTGAACGATTTGATATGTTATGAGGATCAGAATCGCAATTAGCTGCTCATGAGGCGGCTTTTTTTATTTCAAAAATGGAAAAAAATCTTTCTCCTTAATGAATCATCCTTTATGATAAATGGAAGCTTGGATGATTATGCCAGTTTAAGGGGAGTGGAATTTGCATATGGTTACCGAGAAATTGCAGCTGCTGGACACCTTCAAAGAATGGATAACGTTTGTAACCGATTTGGCGCGTTACGACGAACGTATTTGGAATCAGAGCATTGCCGCAGGAAAGTGGTCGGTTCGAGACGTCACAGCCCATATTTTACGTTGGGATATTTATTTTTATGAAGAAGCAATCTTAAAGGTGCGAGCTGGCCTGCCGCTTACGGTTAAACATTTGGATTATAATGAGTTTAACGAACAAGCTAAAATATACAGCAAGTCAACTTCGATCGCTGAGCTCGTTCATGAAGCTGCAAGCATACGTGAGCGGATTATTGACACGATAGCACAGTTAGCAGATGAGCAGTACAAAGCTGACTATGTAGATGCGGACGGTCATGCCTTTGAAGTAAGTCAGTATATAAAAGATTTTATATGGCATGATCAGCATCATATGGAGCAGATTAAGAGACTGTTGCATTTTCGCATAGAGGAAATGAGCTTGAATGGCTGGCCAGCTTTGCAAACGGTTGTCTACGACGGCTGGCTGCTTCGTTTTGCAGAAGGTTATACGAAACGTTCCAATTCGATTAATCCTGTGTACGGCAGCACGCTTCAGCTTGATGCAAAAATCAGCTCCTGCGAGGAACTGTATGAACACAAGGGCATTCGCTCTGTTTTTAAAATAACACCCTTCGTCCAGCCAACCTCGCTTGATGAGGAACTGGCGACTCGCGGTTATGAGCTTATCGACCGGACGATTGTAAAGACGATACATCTTTCTGACGCTCTATCCCCGAAGGCTGCTGAAATTTGGCTCGAACAGGAAGTTTCGGAGAACTGGCTGGATGCGGTTGCGGTTTTTAGTCGTTTAACGGATGAACAGCGGTCAACTACACGTAAAATGTTAGAACAGTCACCGCTGGATAAATGCTGCGCAATCTTGCACGATAATGGAATACCGGTAGCATGCGGCTATGCGGTGATTGAGGATGGTTGGATTGGTATTTATGATATTGTGACCGATCCTAACTATCGAAATAAAGGTTTTGGCGAGCAGCTAGTGCTGCATCTTCTACAATGGGGCAAGGGATATGGAGCGACTGAAGGTTATCTGCTCGTCGTAAAAGATAACGCAGCAGCTAATCGGCTGTACGATAAAATCGGGTATGTCCCGCAATACGAATATTGGTATCGAGTAAAAAAATAAAAGCTGCTATTTGTTATTTGTAATAATCGTATAAGGCGCCTTGTTGAATGTTTAAGGCGCTTATATGGGAAACTAAACAACTTAGATTGATCAGCATGAGAAAGAAGGATTATTTCGTGAAAATCAGCCATTCAAATTTATCATCAGCATCTACATCTTCTGCGCCAATTGCAATAACAAGCTCATGGCTGCTGCTGCTTGGCATTTTGCTAATAGCCGCTAATTTGCGAGCGCCACTAACAGCGGTTGGACCAATCGTATCTGAAATTCAGCGTTCGTTCGGCATTTCCAGTGCGCTCACTGGGCTGCTGACGACCTTGCCGCTGCTAGCATTTGCACTTATTTCTCCGCTTGCGCCACGAATGGCTCAGCGCATAAGTATGGAAAACACATTATTTATTGCAATGGTCGTGCTGACTGGCGCGATTGTAATTCGATCCCTTCCGGCGATAGCCGCTTTATTTGTTGGAACGATCTTGCTGGGCATGGCGATTGCAGTTGCAAACGTACTGCTTCCGAGCATGATAAAAAGAGATTTTCCGGCCACCGTCGGTTTAATGACTGGTTTATATTCGGTCGTGATGAATTTAGGCGCTGCTTTAGCTTCAGGTTTCAGCATTCCCATTACAGAGAAGATATCCTTGGGCTGGCAAGGTATGCTGGCCTGCTGGGCACTGCTCGCTCTAATTGCTACGATTGCATGGGTACCGCAGCTTCGTTCGTTTGCGAAGAAGGACAACAACAAAGCAGCGACGAATGGCGAGAAGAACGGAGGTCTGCTGCGCTCTGGCTTAGCTTGGAAAGTCGCATTATTTATGGGGCTTCAATCATTTTGTTTCTATGTCAACATATCATGGCTGCCTGAAATTTTGTCTGACCGCGGCATGAGTCACGTTGATGCGGGATGGATGCTGTCACTGCTGCAATTTGTCAGCTTGCCCGCGACTTTTATTATCCCTGTCATTGCGGGAAAGCAGGCAAGCCAAAGGCTGCTTGTTATTCTTACAACGATCTTGCTGCTCCTAGGATACTTAGGGCTCCTTAGCGGGAATGTGGATCTTATTCCGATTTGTATGATTTTACTCGGAATTGCCGGCGGTTCCGGCTTTAGTCTCGCAGTTATGTTTTTTGTATTGCGGACAAGCAGCACAAGGCAGTCGGCTCAGTTGTCGGGGATGGCACAGTCACTTGGTTATCTGCTTGCCGCTGCCGGACCGCTGTTGTTTGGACTCATTCATGATTTGACGAATAATTGGACTGTCTCATTAGTGATGCTAGTAGCCGTTGCCGTTATTTTTGGATATATAGGCTTCGGAGCTGGAGCGAATAAAACCATATCAGGAGCACAAGAAAAATAAATGTGTTGTGCAAATTGATTAGTGTACGCTTGAAGTTCAAGTTCGTTCTCTTGACACCGAACCGTGTGATCTTTATAATCGAAACTAACGATTTTATGCATATGGAGCGTTGAAGAGGAACAGTAATTTCGTTTGTCAGGCCTAGAGAGCCGGTGATTTATGGTGGAAGCCGGACCTGCAGCGAAATGAAGCTCGCCTTGGAGCTGTGCGATTAACGAAAGCGATGTTTACGAAACATCGTTTACGCGAAAATCACCGTTTGGCCCGCGATAAGGGCGACAAGTGAGCGATCGGCAAAGCATGTCTTTCGCTAACTAGGGTGGTACCACGGGAGAACAACCTCTCGTCCCTAGCGATAATTCGCTAGGGGCGAGAGGTTTTATGTTTTTTTGTACAATTATGCATTCAGCATTTATTTGAGAGAGGATATGAGCACATGAGTCAAGAACAGCAATTTCACGGCTATAACCCGCTTGTTGTGGAGCCGAAATGGCAGCAATTTTGGGATAAAAACAAAACGTTTCAAACGACAGAGGATGCTGAAAAACCAAAGTTTTACGCATTAGATATGTTTCCATATCCATCTGGAGCTGGCCTGCATGTAGGACATCCAGAAGGTTATACAGCGACGGATATCGTGTCTCGCTACAAAAGAATGAAAGGTTATAATGTCCTTCATCCGATGGGCTGGGATGCGTTCGGATTGCCTGCTGAGCAGCATGCGCTTGATACAGGAAAGCATCCGCGTGATATTACGTTTGTAAACATCGATAATTTCCGCAGACAAATAAAATCACTTGGCTTCTCATACGATTGGGATCGCGAGATTAGTACAACCGATCCTGAATATTATAAATGGACGCAATGGATTTTTATCCAATTGTACAACAGAGGACTCGCTTATGTTGCTGAAGTATCAGTTAACTGGTGTGAAGCTCTTGGAACGGTGCTTGCCAATGAAGAGGTTATTAACGGCCTAAGCGAGCGGGGCAATCATCCCGTTGTTCGCAAGCCTATGCGTCAGTGGATTTTGAAAATTACAGAATACGCAGATCGTTTGTTGGATGATTTGGAAGAACTGGACTGGACAGAAAGCATTAAGGATATGCAGCGCAACTGGATTGGAAAATCCAAAGGAGCTGAGGTTACCTTTGAGATTGACGGTCATGATTCCGCATTGGTCGTATTTACGACTCGTCCAGATACATTGTTTGGCGCGACTTATTGCGTACTCGCTCCTGAGCATGAGCTTGTTGCAAAAATCGTAACGGCAGAGCAAAAAGAAGCAGTTGAAGCTTATCAACTGGCAGCATCGCGCAAGAGTGATTTGGAGCGTACTGATTTGGCGAAAGACAAATCAGGCGTGTTCACAGGAGCTTATGCCATTAATCCCGTTAATGGCGTGAAAACACAAATCTGGATCGCAGATTATGTTCTTGCTGGTTATGGAACGGGTGCTATTATGGCTGTTCCAGGTCATGACGCTCGCGACTGGGAATTTGCTAAGCAATTTGATTTGCCAATCGTTGAGGTTGTGCAAGGCGGAGATGTTACGAAGGAAGCTTATGCAGGCGACGGCATTCATGTCAATTCCGATTTCTTGAACGGTTTGACGAATGAAGAAGCGATTGCGAAAATGATAGAGCATCTGGATGCGTCGGGCAAAGGAAAAGGGAAAATCACTTACCGCCTGCGCGATTGGTTGTTCAGCCGCCAGCGCTACTGGGGTGAGCCGATTCCGATCCTTCACTTGGAGGATGGTACGATGAAGACTGTTCCTGAGGATCAGCTTCCGCTTCTGCTGCCTGATGTTGATGCTATCACTCCTTCAGGAACTGGGGAATCACCGCTTGCCAGCGTTACGGAATGGGTGAACACGATCGATCCTGAAACGGGCATGAAGGCTCGCCGTGAAACGAACACGATGCCGCAATGGGCTGGCAGCTGCTGGTACTACCTGCGCTTCATCGATCCTAAAAACGACAAACAGCTTTGTTCGCCAGAGAAGCAAAAGCAATGGCTGCCGGTTGACCTTTACATCGGTGGCGCTGAGCATGCTGTACTGCATCTGCTTTACGCTCGTTTCTGGCACAAGGTGCTTTATGATATCGGCGTTGTAGATACAAAGGAGCCGTTCCATAAGCTTGTCAACCAAGGCATGATTCTTGGAAACAACAACGAAAAAATGTCCAAATCGCGTGGAAATGTTATCAATCCAGATGATATCGTAAACGAGTTTGGCGCAGATACGCTACGTATGTACGAAATGTTTATGGGTCCGCTTGAAGCAACGAAACCTTGGAATACCAATGGTGTGGAAGGAACATATCGTTTCCTTAACCGTGTATGGCGTTTGTTCGTGAACGAGGATGGCAGCTTGAATGCCAAAATCGGCAATGGCGAAACAAGTGATGCATTCAAGCGCACATGGCATCGTTCAATCAAAAAAATTACGGATGATTATGAGGGACTTCGCTTCAACACCGTAATCAGCCAGCTCATGATTTTTGTAAACGAAGCCTACAAAACAGATGTGCTTCCGCAAGCAGCAATGGAGCAATTCGTTCAATTGATTTCTCCAATTGCGCCGCATATCGCGGAAGAGCTATGGGAGAAGCTGGGACGCACGGATTCGCTTACGTATGCAGCGTTCCCGACGTTCGAAGAAGCTTGGACGGTCGATCAAGAGGTTGAGATCGTCGTACAAGTAAATGGTAAAATCGCAGATCGCATCTCCATTGCAGCTGATATGGACGTTGCTGAGATGGAAAGCATAGCGAAAGAACTTGAGAAGGTGCAAGAGCTGATTGCCGGCAAAACAATCCGTAAAGTCATTGCGGTAAAAGGCAAGCTAGTTAATATCGTTGCTAATTAAGACAAACAGAAGAGGTGAGCGGGCATTAGCTGAAGAACAGCTATTGACCGTTCACCTCTTCGCCTATAAAGGCGGTCGAAACCTTGACCACATCTTCATCGAACTTTGCATGTGTCGTACGGATGAGTTGATTGAATACTCCTTCTGTCTCGCGGCGCAGCAGGTTTAGCGCTTTGGCTGTAATGCCGCCAGGGACGGCAACTCTCTCTTGCACCTCTGCTGGTGTAAGGCCGCCTTCGGTCAGCAGCAAGCCGGTTCCGAGCAGCATGGCGCTTGCAACACGCAGCGCTTCATCACGGCTTATACCCGTTTCTGCAACCGCAGCATCCACAAATTGCTCAAGCAGGAAAGACATAAAAGCTGGTCCKCAGCTTGAAATGTCGGATACGATGCGTGTGTAATTCTCATCTATTCGCAGCGGCTGACTAATATGGGATAATAAGTCCTCCAGATGAGCCATATCATTCTCATCAATCGTTTCCCCATAAATACAAAGCGATGCTCCGCTCCATACATAATTTGTAATGCTCGGAATAACCTTAGCTACCTTGCAATCGAGTTCCCCTTCTAGATGAGAGATAAGGACAGGACTCGTTATAGATACGACAATCTGATTTGGTCGAATAGTTGCCTTCAAATCATCGACCACTTTTTTAAACTCCAAAGGCTTTACGCACAAAAAAACAATATCGCAGCCGCAGGCAGCCGCAGCATTCGTATATTCGGCTCTCATGCCGGAATAACGGTTGGCCAAGGCTTGCGCTTTTGCAAAGGTGCGGTTGCTGACGGCAATTTGTTTTGGTGATAATGCACCAGATGCGATCAAAGCTTCAATGAGCAGGCTTCCCATTGTGCCCGTCCCGATAAATCCGACATTCATGCTGAACCCTCCTATAGGTTTGGCGCGCACATAACCTGCTTTAATTTGTAGAGAAAGGTTATATGCGAACAAATCCCGAGTGAAAATTTCAATAGCCGTACTCATTTCGTGTGCTCTCTTACCTTATTCCGCAGGACTTGTTTCATATGTCACTAATTACCAAATAATTCGYCGCTTTCAAAGGAGAGTGAAGAAGTGAAGCCTTTAACTGGAACGATTTCTAGCAAAGCCATTTTATTTGCTTCTATTTTAATACTTGCTGCAGCTATATTGCTGGCCGCTGCTTTTATGGAGCCTAAGCAGCCGGAAAGAGGTAATTGGGTACCTTTAAACGATGCTGTGAAATCTGCAGTCGCTGCAATTGATGCAGCAGATACCGGTGAAGAAGACGTAAAGAACAAGAAGGATACTGAGATGATCCCGGAAAAGGAGCAAGAAGCATCGGCTGCGGGTGTTGATCATCGGAATGAGCCGGATGGGAGAGCTGCTTTAAAGGAAGATACGATTGTATCCACTGCGCCAGCAGCACCGATTGTTGATGCGGACATGGATGATGCAGCAAAGCTTGATATCAACCGCGCAACGGAGGCAGAACTTGATGATTTGAAAGGAATCGGACCGTCCAAAGCAAAAGCAATTATTGAAGATAGAGAAAGAAACGGCAAATTTGCAACCGTTAATGATTTACTCCGTGTCAAGGGAATTGGAGAAAAACTATTAAAAGGATTGGAAGACAGCATTGTAGCTCGTCCATAATTGTGAGAGAATGGAAAGAAGCGGACATTTACAACTTCCGTTTGCCATTATCTATTAACTCATTTGAAGGAGTCGAGAAAATGTCAGAACAACGCAAGCTTTCCCTTGATACACTATCCGTCCACGGAGGTCAGCAAATCGATCCGACTACGTTGTCGCGCGCGGTACCTATCTACCAGACGACATCTTACGGATTCAAAGATACAGATCATGCAGCGAATCTATTTGCATTGCAGGAATTTGGAAATATTTACTCCCGAATTATGAACCCGACATCGGATGTTTTTGAGAAACGTGTAGCTGAATTAGAGGGTGCTCCGGCAGCATTGGCAGTTGCTTCTGGTCAATCGGCTATTACATACGCGATTCTAAATATTGCAGGAGCTGGCGATGAGATCGTTTCCGCTACAAGCCTGTACGGAGGCACTTACAACTTATTCTCAATGACGCTTGCAAAGCTTGGCATCACTGTAAGATTTGTTGATCCGTCGAATCCGGAAAACTTCCGCGGAGCAATCAACGAGCGTACGAAAGCAGTATATGCTGAGACGATCGGAAATCCGAAGGGCGATGTGATCGATCTTGAAGCGGTTGCTGCAATTGCACATGAGAATGGCATTCCATTTATCGTGGACAATACTTTCCCGAGCCCATACTTGTGCAGACCGATTGAACATGGAGCAGACATTGTGGTGCATTCCGCGACCAAGTTTATCGGCGGACATGGAACATCAATCGGCGGTATCATTGTAGACGGCGGCAAGTTTGACTGGAAAGCCAGCGGCAAATTCCCTGGTCTTACTGAGCCGGATCCAAGCTACAATGGCGTTGTTTATACCGATGCAGTTGGCCCTGTCGCGTATATCATTAAAGCGCGCGTCCAATTGCTAAGAGATATGGGTGCTGCTATTTCACCTTTCAACTCCTTCCTATTGCTTCAAGGACTTGAGACGCTGCATCTTCGGATGGAACGCCATAGCTCAAACGCGCAAAAGGTAGCTGAATATTTGGAAGGCCATGAAGCGGTTGAGTGGGTTAGCTATCCAGGACTTCCAAGCCACCCATCCTATGACCTTGCACAAAAATATTTGCCGAAGGGCAAAGGCGCTATTATGACATTCGGCATTAAAGGCGGAGTCGAAGCGGGCAAAAAAGTAATCAACTCCGTTCAGTTGTTCTCGCATTTGGCGAATGTTGGCGATTCCAAGTCGCTAATTATTCATCCGGCAAGCACAACACATCTGCAATTGTCAGAGGAACAGCAAGCTAATGCAGGCGTTTCTCCAGGCATGATTCGTCTATCGATCGGTACAGAAGGTATTGATGATATTTTGGCGGATATTGAGCAAGCCATTGCTGCCAGCCAAGCCTAAGCCTAAACGTTTTAGTAAGAAGCTTTAACGTAGAAATATACGATAAACAGGAGCAATTGTTATGTTTCTTATATTTCAACGAATTTAAACGACAAATAAATGCAACCAGAGATCATCAGATGCAGCATGAGAGAGGAAGTTGAGTTATGAGCACCCAAACGAAGGATGCCGACCGCAAGGACTGGGACACCTACTTCATGGATATTGCCTATATGGTTTCGACGCGCTCGCGTTGTCCGCGCAGACATGTTGGAGCTGTTCTTGTACAAGGAAAAAAACTGCTTGGCACAGCGTATAACGGTGCTCCGATGGGCGTGCAGGATTGTCTCGAGGCAGGCTGCATGATTTCGGAGGAAGTTGAGATGAAGCTGGTCGACGGCAAGGAGCAGCCATTCAAGAAACAACGCTGTATTCGAACGATACATGCGGAGCAAAATTTGCTGCTGTTCACCGATCGTACCGATCGCGAAGGATCAACCGTTTATGTAACCGACCAGCCTTGCTGGACATGCGCTAACATGCTTGCAAACAGCGGTGTTATCGAAATCGTCTATCATCGCAGTTATCCGAAAGACAGTGAAAAGGTGAGCAATATGATGGCCCAGAAAGGTATTGTTTTCCGTTGTTTGGATCATTACGAGCCACCTGCTCAGGCGCATATGGATGTAACATCATAGCGTTGATCATTAAATAGTAGAAACGAGGAGGAACCTCTGATTGCATCTTTTGATGCGACAGAGGTTCTTTTTTTTTGTTATGAGGCTTTGCGAATTGGAGGGAGCTAGAGGTGAATCGACGTCCTTTAATTTGGTTTGCGATTTGTTGGGTATTTGGGGGCGCGGCTGCTGCTGGTTTGAACAGCAGCGGCGTTTGGCTTGCGGCGGGAGCGGGAATATTGCTCGCAACCGCCGCAGTGCTTGGCAAGAAAGCGACGTGGCAGCTCGCGGCGGCTTGTGCTTTGGCAGTGTGCCTTGCCGCAGGAGAGCGGTTATGGGCGGATGCCCGCAACGTGACTGCGCTGCCAGCACTGCTTGCCGCCGCTGAGGCGGATGGACCGCGAGCTGCGTATGCGGCGGAAGCGGAGGGCGTTATTGTATCGGCGGTGGAGGTCGACGGCGACCGCGCGATGTTTCGCGTGGAGGCGCACAGCATCCACGTTCAGGGTGAAGCCGCTGCGCAGCCGTTGCGCGAGCGGTTGATCGTGCATGTCCGGCTGATGGAACAGCCGGAGCAGGCCATCGCCGCGGCTTGGCAGCGCGGCGCCAAAGTGCGCCTTGCCGGCGAGCTTACGCGGCCGGCTGGCGCATCCAATAGCGGCGGATTTGATTACCGCCGCTACCTCAGCAGCCAGAGAATCCACTGGCTGCTCAAAGTGAAGGGCACCGCCGCCGTAAAGCCGGCGCCGGGCCCCAAGTGGACCGCGGCCGCGCTGCTCGGCCGCGTCGACAACGCGCGCGCATGGCTTGGCGCGCGGATGGAACAGCTGTATCCGTCCTCGCAGTCCGGATACATGAAGGGACTGGTCCTCGGCATTCGCGAGGACCTCGATCCAGAGCAGTTCCAGCAATTTTCAAGGCTTGGTTTAACGCATATTTTAGCGATTTCGGGCCTCCATGTTGCTGTATTCCTTTATGCGCTTAGCGGTCTGCTGCGCCTCGCACGTATAAGCCGCGAACGAATGCTGCTCATCCTCATGTTATCCGTTCCCTTGTATGTGCTGCTTGCCGGCGCTTCCCCTTCGGTTGTCCGCGCGGGTCTAATGTCCGTTCTTGGGCTATTGGCAGCTCGGATGGGCAAGCTGAAGGATGGGCTGCATTTGTTAGCTGCTGCTGCGGTGCTTATGCTTATTTATGATCCCTATTTTATCGAGGATGTCAGCTTTCAGCTGTCGTTCATTGTAACGATCGGTCTAATTGTCGGAGTCCAGCCTGTACGGCAAGCGATGCCGAGGTGGCGCAGAGGAAAATCGCTGCTTGATCTGGCGGCGGTTACGCTCGTAGCGCAGATTGTATCTTTTCCACTGACGATTTATTATTTTAATCAGTTTCATGTGTTGTCTATGCTCGCGAATTTTGTGCTCGTTCCGTTCATCAGCTTTGTCGTTATGCCGCTTGGCGCAGTATCGCTCCTGCTTGCGATTCCTTGGGAGGGCGGCGGCAAGCTGCTGGCCTATTTCTCGCATTTCGCGAATGAATGGACGTTTGCTTTCGTCGAGCAGCTGTCCGAAGTGGATTCACTAAGGACGATTTGGGCAACTCCGCCTCTTTGGTGGGTGGCAGCTTGGCTGATTATATTTGGTGTTATATTTCGGATTTTGCGCAGTTGGACGATGCAAATCGCTGCGAAACATGAGGAAGAAGCGGCGACCATAGAGGAGACAGCGCCAATTGGAGCGGTTCATCCTTACATAGTGGTTAAAGAAAGCAGTAAAAAGCTAAGGATTAGCCTATATCTGCTGTTAGCGCTAGTTTTGATTATGATTTTTTATGCCTTTAAACCTGATTTATTTAACCGTCAAGCAGAGGTTAGTTTTATAGATGTTGGTCAAGGCGATGCTGTACATATTCGAACACCCGGCGGCAAGCATATTTTAATCGATGGCGGAGGTACGATGAGCTTCCGCAAGCCGGGAGAAGAGTGGAAGGAGCGGAGCGACCCTTTTGAAATTGGGAAAAAGGTGCTTGTGCCTTTACTTATGAAAAGAGGCGTGCGCGAGATTGACATCCTCGTCATTTCACATTTGGATAGCGATCATATCCGTGGTTTAAAAGCAGTTTTGGAGACGATTCCAATACGCAGCATTTGGTGGAACGGAACGGTGAAGGAAGCAGATGATGCTCAGCAGCTTATTAAGCAGGCACTTGCGCTGGGAATTCCAATGTACAGCGCGTCTGCGGGCATGAAGCAGCAGGTAGATGCAAATACCAAGATAAGCGTTCTGTGGCCATTGGCGCAAAAAGAGGAAGCGGTGGCTCACGTTGAGGAGCAGAATGAAGCCAGTGTTGTGCTTAGTGTTCAGCTTTTTCAGTCGGTCTTCTTGTTTACCGGTGATATTAATGCAGCCACAGAGCGCGCCATTATACGAAATGAGCGGCAGCAAAATATAATGGATTCAAAGGAAAAAAACGTCTCAGTTATGAAGGTTGCACATCATGGCAGTCGTTTTTCAACAAGCTCAGAGTGGCTCGATTATTGGCGTACGCTTGGAGCAGTAGCTTCTGTTGGAGCGACAAATACCTACGGCCATCCTAGTCCAGATGTGATTTCTCGATTAAATCAAGCGGGAACCGCTTTGTGGCGAACAGATCGTGATGGCGAGGTACGGTTTATTGTAACCAGCCAAGATTTATTTACGTATACAAAAATTAAGTAAGGCGGGTATCGAAAAAATGCGAATAAAAAGCCTGCTTTCATCTTTCCGTACCTAAATTCGCATATCATATGAAAATCATTCATACTTAGGAATAAAGAAGTCGAGCCGTTTTCAGAGGTATTCGACTTCTTTCTATATACGAGTTAGTTGAAATTTGGTATCCTTTAATGTGGAGTTTATTTCGATTCTTTCACAGCATAGCGAGTATCTGTAAATTTTTTATGGTTTTTTCCTGCTTCGTGCATTCAAGACGGTCCGCTTGGGGACAATCGCTCTGCTTGTTAAAACTTACTAAAAAAAATAAAGTAATATTTCTAATTTATCTGCAACTTTTACCGCAACCAGTTCGTCAGAATGGTTGCAAGAGAGGGGGATCCTTCGTGGTGGAGCCGGAGCTTATAAGAGCCGCTCAGTCGGGAGATCGCGACGCTTTAATTACTCTATTGCGAGAGATTGAAACGCATGTTTATCGGACAGCCTATTATATATTAAATAATGAACAGGATGCCCTTGATGCAGCGCAAGAAGCGCTAATTCGCATCTATACAAAAATAGGCTCGTACGAAGAAAAAGCGCAGTTCAAAACATGGATTCAACGTATTGTAACCAACATTTGCATTGACAAGTTTCGGAGAAATAAACCGACCGTCTCAATAGATGAGCACGACATGGTATTCCACGAAAAACAAAACGTGGAGGACGAGGTAATGTCTGCTTACGCTGTTAAAGACATTCAAGCCGCTATCGACAAGCTTCCTGAGCATCATCGTGCGGTCGTCGTCCTTCGGTATTTACAGGATTTCTCTTACAATGAAATTGCAGATTCGCTCGATTTGCCGCTCAATACAGTGAAATCCTATTTATTCAGAGCTAGGCAACAGCTGCAGACTTTACTCCATGATTATCAGAAAGGTGGTGTCCGGGGATGAATTGTCAAGAGGTGATGGAACTAATGCAAAGACAGCTAGACAACGATCTCGATGAAAGCGAAATCGAAGTCTTGATGAATCATACTAGACAGTGTCCGGACTGTGCAGCCATGTTCGAGCGGTTACAGCTATTGTCCGCCGAGCTTACCAGTTTGCCAAAAGTTATGCCGAGCTATAGCTTAGTCGATGCGATTATGCCTCAATTAGAGCGGATGGAACTGTTTGGTCAGGCTGAAGCGGAACCGCCATCCATGGTTAGCAGAACGGAAGCAACAAAACGTCTTTCGAAGCGTCAACGCCGCTGGCCGTCCATGCGCATTATGAGTGGTGTGATCGCAGCCGGAATCGTTGCAGGCCTGTTTATCGTAACGTATAATTCAGACTCGATTGGCGATATGAATGCATCACAATCTTCAGCCAAGCGATCGAATAACGTCGCGGCTGATATGATGAGCGAAACGCCAGTGGAAATGTCTTATAGACCGAGCGCTAACGGTGCTGAAGACCCAGAAGTGAAGACGGAAACGGCAAATAAAGATAAAGAAGCCGATTCATCGCCAACGTCCAAGAGTACCGCAATCAATCCTTTAACCAATGAAGACAAAGCGCCTGATGGTGGGTCATTTGAGGATGGCTCAGTCAAAGGCTTAACTTCGAATCCTTCTGAAGGATTGGTTGAAAAGGAAGGCGAGAATGGTTTAGGTGTGAATACGAACAGCACGGCAACGGTTTCACCCGATGGCCTCTATAGCGGCAAGGCTGAAAATTTTAAAATTAAAGTTGTTGCTGCTGCCGATCAATCTGTCGTCTTCACATCACCGCGCAAAAACGGTGAGCTGCTCAATCTGGTCTGGTCTGAGGACAGCAAAAAACTGACCTACGAGGTTCATGTTGAACAAGGAGCAATTGAGAAGTATGTGATCGATTTATCTACGCTGACGGAGCAGAAGGCAGGGCATTAACTTAGAAATTGCTCGCTTCAGCACAGATTGCGGTCTGCAAAAATTAAGGGTTATTACGCACATTTATATCGATTTATGCGTATAATGTTAGCAGCGATAGTGTCTGCGACGAATCCTTAACGTCGTATGACCATCCGCAGGGCGGTACCATGGACCTGCCTGCGAATGTTTATATAGATGTTCGGCAAAGGGATGAGGCTTTATATGGCTCATCCCTTTGTTGCCGTCTAATTGTACTTACTCGTGACGAGGTGAAGGTATGGATGCAAAGGAAGCATTAAAAGAAATAAAGGGCGGACGCTTCCGTCCCATTTATGTGCTGTATGGCAAGGATCGTTATCGGCTGCAGCAATTTATTAACGTATTGACCGAGGCGATGTTTACAGCTGAGGAGCGAGAGCTTGGCATTGTTAAATTTGATACAGCGGAAACCTCGATTGAAGAAGCGGTTCTTGAAGCGGAAACATCGCCTTTTTTTGTGCAGCGGAAGCTGATTTTGATACGAGATGCGACTGTGCTGTGTGCTGGAGGCAAGGAAGGCGGAAAGCTTGAGCATCGTCCTGAGAAGCTGATTCAGTATATGGAGTATCCTTCAGAGACATCCATTATCGTTATTTCTGTCCAATCAGAGAAGCTGGATGAACGTCGAAAGCTTGTAAAAACGTTAAAGGATCGTCATTCCTTAGTTCCGTTCCCTGAACTCGATGCGGCTCAGCTTAAGCAATGGATGATTAAGCGGGCAACAGATCAGCAAAGAACCTTGTCTTCAGATGCGGCTGAGCTGCTCCTATCACGCGCTGGAGCGAATATGCAGCAATTGTCGCAGGAAGTGGACAAGCTGTGCTTGCACGCGGGAACAGGCGGTGTCATTGATGTAGAGACGGCATCTATGCTAACTGCAGCAACAGTTGAGGAGGACGTATTTGCGCTTGTGGATGCGATCGCTGAGCTTCGCATTGACAAGGCTATTCGTCTATACAGAGAATTGCTGGTTCGTCGTGAAGAACCAATCAAGATCGCCGCTCTTATCGCTAGGCAATTAAGAATCATGCTGCAAATCAAAGAGCTGGAGCAGCATCACTATTCCCCTCAGCAAATGGCTGGCCAATTAGGCTTGCATCCATACGCAGTCAAGCTTGCCGCGGAGAAAAGCCGGAAATTTCAAGTGGCTAGACTTGGCAGGCTGCTGGCTTCACTTGCAGATCTCGATTATAAAATGAAAACCGGAGCAATTGATAAAACGCTCGGTTTAGAGCTGTATTTGCTTTCACTTGGCATGGAGAAGGGCGCATAGCGTTCTTTCCATTGCCTTTTTTTTATGTGAAAAGCTGATAAGCAGCATGGAACAACAAAAAAGCTTCACCGCTCGATAAGAGCAGTGAAGCTTTTTTTGTTGTGCTAAACGAATTTCAGTTGACCAGATGGACAACGTCATTCGTATGAGCGGTTATCTTGCTTAGGCTTGAGCCGAAAGGGCATTCAGACGTTTAGCAAGACGAGATTTTTTGCGGGAAGCCGCATTTTTATGAATCAGGCCTTTAGTTGCTGCTTTGTCCAACTTTTTCGTTGCAGCGATAAGAGCTGCTTTAGCAGCATCTACATCAGTGCCAGCGATAGCTTGGTCAGCAGATTTAACGGCCGAACGAAGTGCGGATTTTTGGGATGCATTCAAAGCACGACGCTTTTCACTTGTTTTAACGCGTTTAATCGCGGATTTAATATTTGGCATGGAATTCACCTCCTAAACTGTTTACAACGGTTTATCTACATCATAAACCTAGACAACACAACTTAAAGTATATTATCATGCCACTCCTCAAAAAGCAATAGCAGGAAGCTCCTTATAAAAACTGTATTCCGTAAGGATGAAGGCTCATCTACGAGTATGAAAATAATCCATCTGCAAACAATAACATCAGAACTGGTGTTTGAAGGGAGAATGAGCAATGGAGAACGAACTTGATTTGCAAAAATATAATGTTAGAACAGACTTGGCGCTTGAAGCGAAGGAGATGGCAGAGGCGCCAAGCGGCGGGCCTATACCAGGCATACAATCCGAAACTTCTGAAGATGAAGGAATAACGATTACGCAGTTGCATGTTCAAAACGAACAAGGCGCTCAGGCCATTGGCAAAATGCAAGGGCATTATGTGACGATTGAGGTTCCGGAGCTGCGAAAAGGGGATACGGGACTGCAGGATAGGGTGGCGACACAGTTTGCCAAACATTTTGAAGCTTTCCTTGAACGGTTGTCCATAAGTAAAACAGCGCGAGTTCTAATTGTAGGTTTAGGCAATTGGAATGTTACGCCTGATGCGCTTGGTCCAATTGTTGTTGAGAATGTAATGGTCACTCGCCATTTTTTCGAGCTGATGCCTGATCAAGTGGCGCCTGGTTATCGCGCGGTAAGTGCGGTAGCGCCTGGAGTGCTTGGCATAACGGGTATAGAATCCAGTGAAATCGTTCAAGGTATCGTTGAGAAGACGAGTCCGGAACTCGTCATTGCGATTGATGCATTGGCATCTAAAGCATTAGAGAGAGTGAATACAACGATCCAAATTGCAGATACAGGCATTCATCCAGGCTCTGGCATCGGGAATAAACGAAAAGGGCTTACAAAAGAAATTTTAGGTGTCCCGGTCATTGCGATCGGAGTGCCTACCGTTGTTTATGCTTCGACCATCGTCAACAACACACTTGAGATGATGAGCAGTCATTTTAAGAAACAAAGCGCAAACTCGGATCAAATTTTAGGTTTGGTAAATCAGATGGAAGAAAACGAGAGGCTGCAGCTTGTCAGGGAAGTGCTCAGTCCGCTTGGCCATGATCTGCTGGTTACGCCAAAGGAAATTGATGAATTTATAGAGGATATCGCCAACATTATAGCAAGCGGGCTAAATGCATCGCTGCACGAAGCGGTTGATTCAAGCAATGTTGCGGCGTATACGCATTAAATTCCTAGGATAATTAAGAAGGAAGCTTTCTAAAGGCATAACCTTTGGACAGCTTCTTTTTTTTGCGCGATTCGCTATTTTGTATCCCTATAACTCTATCAACGCTAATTATTCCACATAGATTTGGTTCTATGAACTCTATCACTCTCATAGTTTAGTAGTGACTAATGGGCTAGCACTATGAAGCGGGAGGTAATAAACCAATGAAAAGAAAAATTATGCTGCTTGATATAGGGAAGGAAAGTAGACGAGTGAGACAATTGCTAGTAACGGGACGTACATTCGCGTTGCTCTCATTTTGCTCAATGGTATTTTTTATTTTGTTAGGAGCAGCGGGTATGGCGCATCAGCAAACGACAGCTTCGCCTGTAAATTCAATGAAAGGTTTTGCTGCTGCTGTATCGAGCGGTTTTTTTGGGGATATGCTAGAGATGGAGATGCCTGCATTTCAAAGCAGTCGAGAGACAGATACGTTTACATCAAAGCAAATTAGCGCGTTTCTTATGAGAGCTTTAACAGATATTAATCCTAACGATCCCAAAAGCCTGCTTGCAGGCGAGCTGCCTGGCATGGGGGTTAATGATGCTTACTTAATACGCAAAGGCATCGGTACGGATACAGCGGTGGGGCCGGAAGATAATGCACCGATTACATATGATCCGCTTGGCGAATTGCATGAGGATACAGGAACAGATGTATCGAATAATGGGACGACAGAAGGAAATGAGGAGGAGCCGCTGCCGGTACAGACAGACAAGCCATCTTCAGGAACTGGCGAAGGTGATAACGGGGAGCCGGCGAAACCTACGACTGGCGGAAAAAAAGTGGCTTTTATCTATCACTCGCATAATCGCGAATCCTGGTACCCTGAGCTGACAGACAAGAAGAAAGATCCGAATTCTAGTACAAAAAATATTACACTGGTTGGCAAACGACTTGCCCAGAAGCTGGAGGAGAAGGGTGTAGGCGCACAGCACTCGAACACCGATTATCCAACGGCGATTAAAGGTTATGATTGGAACTATTCCTATAAATATTCGATGAAAACGGTGAAAGAAGCCATTGCCAGCAGCAAGGATTTGAAGTTTTTCTTCGATCTTCACCGGGACTCGCAGAGGCGGAAAGAAACGACCATCGATATTGATGGCAAAAGCTATGCGCAGGTTTATTTCATTATCGGCCATAAAAATCCCAATTGGGAAAAAAATGAAGCCTTTGCGACAAAAATTCATGAAGCGCTCGAAAAAAAATATCCAGGCATCTCTCGCGGAATTTGGGGCAAAACAGCCTCATCAGGCAATGCCGAATACAATCAATCGCTAGCTGAGGATAATGTCCTTATAGAAGTAGGGGGCGTAGACAACACCCTCGAAGAGTCCTATCGAACAGCGGATGCGCTAGCAGCAGTTATTTCCGAAATTTACTGGGCAGACGAGAAGGCATCAACAAAAAAGTAGGAGGGGGCGAAGAATAAGTGAAACGAAATGCGCTAAAATGGACGGTGCTGGGCGGTGCTTTGGCGATAATCATCATGTATGGCATTGATATGTCCTCTTCGGGCATCGAGCGTATATATGGACCTATAGAAGGCTCAAGCGGGTACACAGAGATTCTGCAGACAGAGCAGAATGTGCAGCCAGTTAATGATTTTCAGAAGGAACAGCAGCAAAAGATTGCCCAGCTTGAGCAGGAGCTTAAAGAACTAAAGCGACTTGCTGCATATGATGACGAAACCACAGGAGAAACGGCCGAAACCTTTCCTGCCGAAAATGAAAGGATGCCTGGTCTTCCGCTTAAGAGTGACCAGCCGGCAGTAAATAAGATCGCAGATTCAACCTCTGGTTTGCTGCAAAATATGTCAAGTGAAGGCATTCGAATGGTCGTATCTATATTCGATGGGCTGACGAAGTGATAATGAACATTGCTGGTCTTCCCCTTAACTGATATAATAGGAGGAATGATTAGCATTATTGGAAATTGTGGGGGTTAGGCATGACTGACGTACGTGACCGACAAAAGAGAATTAGGAATTTTTCCATTATCGCGCATATAGACCACGGAAAGTCTACGCTTGCTGACCGGATCTTAGAATTTACCGGCGCTTTGACATCTCGCGAGATGCAAGAGCAGGTTCTTGACAAAATGGATTTGGAGCGGGAACGCGGAATTACCATCAAGCTGCAAGCGGTACGCTTGGCATATAAGGCAGATGACGGGATCGAGTATATACTCAATCTGATTGACACGCCTGGACACGTCGACTTTACATACGAGGTTTCACGCAGTCTCGCTGCTTGTGAAGGTGCTTTGCTCGTTGTTGACGCTGCGCAAGGCATTGAAGCGCAAACGCTGGCTAACGTATACTTGGCGTTAGACAACAATTTGGAGATCGTACCTGTTATTAACAAGATCGATTTGCCAAGTGCGGAGCCTGAACGGGTAAAGCAGGAAATCGAAGATGTCATTGGATTAGACGCCAGCGACGCGGTACTTGCTTCCGCAAAAGCGGGAATCGGCATTAAGGAAATACTGGAGCAGGTTGTTACGAAGATGCCTTCACCAGAAGGAGATCCAGATCAGCCGCTTAAAGCGCTTATTTTTGACTCCCATTATGATCCATACAAAGGCGTTATCGTTTATGTACGGGTTATGGATGGAAGCATCAAAGCAGGCAATAAAATTAAGTTTATGGCAACGGGAGCAGAATTCGAGGTCATCGAGGTTGGGGCATTCATGCCGAACATGGCGATCGTGAAGGAGCTTGCGGTTGGTGATGTTGGTTTTGTCGTTGCGGGCATCAAGAACGTGAAGGACACGCGTGTCGGTGATACAATTACGGATGCGAAGAAACCTGCACCAGAACGTCTGCCAGGCTATCGTCAGATTAACCCGATGGTATTCTGCGGACTCTATCCAATCGAGACACAGGACTATAATGACTTGCGTGATGCGCTTGAGAAGCTGGAGCTTAACGATGCATCACTCAAATATGAGCCGGAATCATCAACTGCTTTGGGCTTTGGTTACCGCTGTGGATTTCTTGGCTTGCTTCATATGGAAATTATTCAAGAACGGATTGAACGGGAATTCAACATCCCGCTTATTACGACAGCACCAAGCGTAGTTTACAAAATTACACTGACAAATGGCGAAACGATGGAGATTGATAATCCATCGAACTATCCTGAAGCAGGCAAGCTTGACTTCGTAGAAGAGCCTTTCGTTAAGGCTGCTATCATT
The DNA here is from genome assembly GCF_056398745.1 of Paenibacillus sp. 01T424. Taxonomy (NCBI): domain Bacteria; kingdom Bacillati; phylum Bacillota; class Bacilli; order Caryophanales; family Paenibacillaceae; genus Paenibacillus; species Paenibacillus sp. 01T424. Next base: position 27,822 of record NZ_JBFTPZ010000026.1, read on the forward strand.
GTACCAAATGACTATGTCGGCGCAATTATGGAGCTTTGCCAGAACAAGCGTGGCGAATTCGTGAATATGGAATATTTGGATTTGAATCGTGTAACGCTTACGTATCAATTACCTTTGTCAGAAATTGTGTATGATTTCTTCGATCAGTTGAAATCAAGCACAAAGGGTTATGCATCGTTCGATTACGAGATATCGGGCTACCGCAGATCCAATCTGGTCAAAATGGACATCATGCTTAACAATGAACAGGTTGATGCTTTGTCTGTCATTGTCCACCGCGATCGTGCTTACCAACGCGGCAAGGTTATTTGTGAAAAGCTGAAGGAACTTATTCCGCGTCAAATGTTCGAGGTGCCGATTCAAGCATCTATCGGCAACAAAATCATATCGCGTGAGACAGTAAAAGCAATGCGTAAAAACGTTCTTGCCAAATGCTACGGCGGTGACATTAGCCGGAAGCGGAAGCTGCTTGAGAAGCAGAAGGAAGGCAAGAAGCGGATGAAGCAAGTAGGTAGTGTAGAGGTGCCGCAGGAAGCGTTCATGGCGGTACTCAAAATCGGCGAGGATTAAAACGTACGAGGATGAGGGAGGGCGCAGCTCTCCCTCTTTTCTATTTTAAGTGAACTGTATTTACCGACTTATATTTCAACGCGGGACGTGAGCCTGCCGCTTTAATGCAGTGCCAGCCGTTTACGCTTGAAGGAGAATGTTAACGATGAACATTACGCAATCACCACGCGCTTTATATATACACATCCCTTTTTGCACGAATAAATGTCATTATTGCGATTTCACTTCCTATGTACTAAAGGGACAGCCTGTTGATCAGTATCTCGATGCGCTTGAGCAAGAAATGCAGCGTACAGTTGCTGAATGGCCGCCAGTAGAAATTGATACTGTTTTTGTTGGTGGAGGTACGCCTACCGTACTGACTCCTCCGCAAATGGATAGATTTCTAAAAGCAGTACGCACTTATTTCCCGCTTGCTCCAGATGTGGAGTTTACGATGGAAGCGAATCCAGGCACAACGGACATAGACAAGCTGACAGCTATGAAGGAAGGCGGCGTGAACCGGATCAGCTTCGGGGTTCAATCCTTTGATAATGGATTGCTGGAGCGTATTGGCCGCATTCATAGCGTAGATGATGTATATCGCAGTATCGAGAATGCACGCAAAGTTGGATTTACTAACTTATCAATCGATTTGATGTTTGGCCTGCCAGGTCAAACAGTTGAGCTGTTAAGAGACAGTGTGAACAAAGCGATGGAGCTGGGATTGCCCCATTACTCCATCTACAGTCTAAAAGTAGAAGAAAATACGTTGTTCCATAAGCTCTATGAGCGTAATGAGCTGCCATTGCCCCCAGAGGAAGAAGAGTTTAATATGTTTATTTTGCTAATGGACATGTTGAAAAAAAATGGATACGGCCACTATGAGATTAGCAATTTCGCCGAACCAGGTTATGAGAGCCGCCATAATTCCACTTACTGGCGCAATGAGCCGTATTACGGTCTCGGAGCGGGCGCGCATGGCTATGTCAATCGCATGCGTCATGTCAATTTAAAAGGGATTACACCGTATATCGATGCGGCTTCAAGCAAGCTTCCGCGCCTTGAAACGTTTGAAGTTACTGAAGCTGAAGCGATGGAGGATTTAATGATGGTTGGGCTCAGGCTGCTGAGCGGAGTTCCGGCATCACGCTTCTCGAACCAATTTGAAGGCCAGAAGCTGGAGGACAAGTTCGGTAATGTTATTCATAAATTAATGAAGGATGGCCTGCTGGAAGCTGAGCAAACAGAAGACGATATCATTTATCGATTGACTGACAAAGGTGTGCTTCTCGGGAACGAAGTTTTTGGTGCTTTTATCGGATATAACGGCTAAAATACTCTTGAGAAAAAATTCGTTGTGGTGTATATTTATTCATATTGATTTTGATCTTGCACCGGGTGGAGGCGAATGCACAAATGCAGGCAGTACAGGTCGTATGTCGAAAAGCAACGTCTAATGATATCGAGACATTGTTTGAACTAATTAAAGGTTATGCAGAGCAAGGCATTATGCTGCCTCGCACTCGGGAAGCGCTCGAATATATGATAGATACATTCGTCGTCGCGGAAATTGGGGAAGAAGTTGTTGGCTGCGGTTCACTGCTGCGGCTAGGGAAAGAATTGGTTGAGATTCGCTCGCTTGGCATGTCGGATGGCTACAAGGGCGTAGGGATCGGCAGCAAGCTGGTAGAAGCGTTGATCGAGCAGGCTAGAGAGCAGCAAATTCCGAAGGTGATGGCTTTAACTTATGCCGTGTCCTTTTTTGAGAAAAATGGCTTCAAGGTCGTTGATAAGGAAATTTTCCCGGAAAAGGTTTGGAAGGATTGCATCAACTGTCCAAAGCAGCTTGCTTGCGATGAAATAGCTGTACTGAGAATGTTGAATTAAAGCACATTTTCCGAACGCATCTTCTTTTATTGAAAATAAACCACTCTCCTTTAGCGCTTGCATTAGGACTATTGGGAAAGTGGTTTTTTTGTTTCATTCAACTAATATGTTAGTTTGTCCGAACTCGTTGATAGTAATGCTGCGCGTTTTGGTATATAGTCAAGGTAGATGTTTATTGTCATATAGAGGAGAAATAAAAATGAGCCAAAAAAAAGATCAAATCGTAGCAGTAGAGGATAAGCTAAAGCATGTAACGACAGTGCTTTTGAAGAAATGGGCAGGATTTAGCGGGTTTTATGGTTTTAAAGCAATGGGTTACGATGAACTGTTCGCTTTGCTAAATACAAATGGCTGGAAAGTTATTATAGATGACTCCGTTTCACCTTATCGTATTGTAGAGCTATACCAAGGTGAAAATCGCGTGAGAAGAGAAAAGTTTGCAACAGATGAAGCAGGAAGAGTTCATAAAGTGTAATTGTTTGTAGAATAAGCCGCTGCGCCAACATATATTGCTGGCACAGCGGCTTTTCTTTAAGCCATAGCGGAGTTTCCTTGGGTGATTAAATCGTTTATTAGATGTTTAAATTGAATTAGGCGCATGAAAAATGCCGAACTGACTTGACAATCGACAAGCTGGTTTGGTATTTTTGTAGTAATGATTAGCACTCGATCGGATTGAGTGCTAACGAAGGTACATCGAAATAACGGATTTGACATTTACGTAGGGGGAATTCGAATGCTGACGGAGAGACAACGGATGATTTTACATGCAATTGTGGATGATTATATTCGCTCGGCTGAACCAGTAGGCTCACGCAGTATTTCGAAGCGCGGCGACGTTGGCTTTAGTCCGGCAACCATTCGCAATGAAATGGCGGATTTGGAGGAGCTAGGCTTCTTAGAGCAGCCGCACACGTCAGCAGGGCGTGTTCCATCAACGAAAGGTTACCGTTATTATGTCGACCATTTAATAAAGCTTAGCGAAGTGGATGAGAAAGACATTGGTGTGGTTCGCTCGTTCGTAACGGACAAAATGAATCAAATGGAGCAGGTTATTCAACAAACGGCGATGATTCTCTCCAATTTAACCAATTACACATCTATTTTGCTTGGACCTGAAATGTTCAGCACATCGCTTAAGCATTTTGGCCTTGTGCCGCTTGATCAAACATCAGCAGTTGCTATTATTGTGACGAACACTGGACATGTTGAAAATCGAACGATTTCAATTCCTGACGGCCTGAAAATGGACGATATGGAAAAGGTCGTTAACATTTTAAACACAAGATTGGTTGGCGTTCCGCTGATTCGTCTAAGGTCGAAGCTTTACACTGAAGTTGGGCAAGAGCTTGAAAGGCATGTTGATCATTATGAACAGCTGCTGCAGGTACTGGATCATGCATTGCAGAATGAGGATGAGCACCGAATCTTCTTAGGCGGAACAACCAATATGCTGACACAGCCTGAATTCAAGGATGTAGACAAAGTAAAAACGATTTTGGATTTGCTTGATGAGACACCAGCCATAATGAAAATGTTTTCCGGCCTTCCGTCAGGTATACAAGTACGTATCGGGACAGAAAATGACCATAAGGCAATTAGCGATTGCAGTCTTATCACAGCAACCTATGCCATTGATGGCCAATCGCTGGGAACGATCGGCATTCTAGGACCAACGCGAATGGAATACGGCAAAGTCATTAGCTTATTGGATATTATATCCAAGGATATGGCGGTTCTTCTTGGCCGCTGGTACAAGTAATTAATGATATTTTGCCAAGTTTACTTCGTAAACTTTTTTAGGAGGTGATTGCATGAGTACGAAAGAACAACATAATGAGGCAGCCGAGGCTGTAGAAGAAGTGGTATCTGCTGAGCAATCAGATCAAGCAAGCGAGGATACTGTAAACGAGGTTGTGGAAGAAGATTCGCGTTATGCGGAGCTTGTGAAGCTGGCTGAGGAGAAAGAGCAGCGCTTCTTGCGCGCACAAGCGGATTTCGATAACTTCCGCCGTCGTACAATGAAAGAAAAAGAAGAACTCGGACAGTACGCATCGATGAAGCTGATCGGTCAACTGCTTCCGGTTGTAGATAATTTTGAGCGCGCTGTAGCAGCCGCATCCGTTAACGGTGATTTTGAATCACTTGCGAAGGGTGTAGACATGATTTTCCGTCAGCTCGAGTCAACACTTGAGCAGGAAGGCCTTAAAGCTATGAACGTAGTTGGCGAGCCTTTTAACCCTGAATTCCATCAAGCGATTATGACAGTAGATTCCGATGAGTATGAAGAGGGTATCATTGTTGAGGAAGTTCAGAAGGGCTATATCTTGAAAGACAAGGTATTGCGTCCAGCGATGGTTAAAGTAAGCAGTTAAACGGTAAAACTTTTTCTCGATAAATGAGACAAAGCAAGCTGTTATTAGGATAAAATATAAAAATTGTAGGAGGAACTATAGCTATGAGTAAAGTAATTGGTATTGACCTTGGTACAACAAACTCTTGCGTAGCAGTAATGGAGGGCGGAGAAGCAGTTGTTATTCCTAACCCGGAAGGCAACCGCACAACTCCTTCCGTAGTAGGTTTCAAGAAAGATGGCGAGCGTGTTGTTGGTGAAACAGCAAAACGTCAAGCGATCACAAACCCTGATCGTACAATCAGCTCTATTAAACGCCACATTGGTACGAACCACAAAGAAAAAATTGACGATAAAGATTACACACCACAAGAGATTTCTGCAATCATTTTGCAAAAATTGAAAGCTGATGCTGAAGCTTACTTGGGTCAAACGGTAACGCAAGCCGTTATTACGGTTCCTGCTTATTTCAATGACAGCCAACGTCAAGCGACTAAAGATGCTGGTAAAATTGCTGGTCTTGAAGTTCTTCGTATTGTCAACGAGCCAACAGCTGCAGCACTGGCATACGGCCTTGAGAAAACAGAAGATCAAACGATTCTTGTTTATGACCTTGGCGGCGGTACATTTGACGTTTCCATTCTTGAGCTTGGCGATGGCTTCTTCGAAGTTAAAGCGACAAGCGGCGACAACAAACTAGGCGGAGATGACTTTGACCAAGTTGTCATCGATCACCTTGTTGCTGAATTCAAGAAAGAGCAAGGCATTGATCTTTCCAAAGATAAATCAGCTGTTCAACGTTTGAAAGATGCTGCTGAGAAAGCGAAAAAAGAACTTTCCGGCGTATTGACTTCAGCTATCTCTCTTCCGTTCATTACAATGGTTGACGGCGTTCCTCAGCATTTGGAGCTTAGCCTTACTCGCGCGAAATTTGAAGAGCTTGCAGCTTCCCTTGTAGAGCGTACGCTTGGACCTACTCGTCAAGCGCTTAGCGATGCAGGAATGTCCCCAAGCGATATCGATAAAGTTGTACTCGTGGGCGGATCGACTCGTATTCCAGCGGTACAAGAAGCAGTTAAAAAATTGATCGGCAAAGAACCGCATAAAGGTGTTAACCCAGATGAGGTTGTAGCTCTTGGCGCAGCTGTACAAGCGGGCGTATTGACTGGCGATGTGAAAGACGTTGTATTGCTTGACGTTACTCCATTGTCGCTTGGTATTGAAACAGCTGGCGGCGTGTTCACTAAGATGATCGATCGCAACACTACGATTCCTACAAGCAAATCGCAAGTGTACTCCACATATGCGGACAATCAACCGGGCGTTGAAATTCACGTCTTGCAAGGTGAGCGCTCGATGGCGGCAGGCAACAAAACGCTTGGTCGTTTCACATTGAACGATATTCCTCTTGCACCACGCGGCGTTCCGCAAATCGAAGTTACTTTCGACATCGATGCGAACGGTATCGTAAACGTGTCTGCTCTTGATAAAGGAACAGGCAAGAGCCAAAAAATTACGATTACATCTTCAAGCGGTCTAAGCGATGATGAAATCAACCAAATGATGAAAGATGCTGAGCTTAACGCTGAAGAAGATCGCAAACGTCGTGACCTTGTTGAAGCAAAAAACAGCGCTGACCAATTGGTTTACTCCGTTGACAAAACAATTAAAGATCTTGGCGATAAAGTTGACGCTTCTGAAATCGAAAAAGCTAACGCTGCAAAAGAAAAAGTAGTTGCAGCACTTGCAACAGACGATCTTGAGCAAATCAATGCAGCAGCTGAAGAGCTGACTGAAATCGTTCAACAGCTTTCAGTTAAGCTTTATGAGCAAGCTTCACAAGCAGCTGAAGGTGCTGGCCCAGAAGCTGGCGGCGCTGCAAAAGGCAAAGACAATGTAGTAGACGCTGACTATGAAGTGGTTGACGATAATAAATAAAGTGTAGCGAGCGAGAGGTCAAAGACAGGCGCTACCTGGCTTTGACCTCCTTTCGTGCTTATAGAGGAATCATAGGATATATAGCGGAGGTGAGAACAGGTGGCAAGCAAACGCGATTATTATGAGGTTCTTGGTGTTGGCAAGGATGCTTCAGCAGACGATATTAAAAAATCATACCGTCAGCTAGCACGTCAATATCATCCCGATGTAAATAAAGCTGCAGATGCAGAAACGAAGTTCAAGGAAGTTAAAGAAGCTTACGATGTACTAAGTGACGATGGAAAACGTTCAACGTATGACCGGTTCGGCCATGTTGATCCAAACCAAGGTATGGGCGGCGGAGGCGGCGCTGATTTCGGCGGAGGCTTCGGCGATATTTTCGACATGTTTTTTGGCGGCGGAGGCGGTCGTCGTGATCCGAACGCACCGCAGCGCGGCAATGACCTGCAATATACAATGACAGTTGAGTTTAAGGAAGCGGTATTCGGCAAAGAAACTGAAATTACGATTCCTAGAACAGAAACTTGCGATACCTGTCATGGTGATGGAGCTAAGCCGGGTACGAAGCCGGAGAGCTGTTCGGTTTGTAAGGGCAGCGGACAGCAGGAGGTTGTTCAAAATACGCCATTTGGCCGTATGGTCAACCGTCGTGCTTGTACGAATTGCAGCGGAACAGGCCGCGTAATAAAAGATAAATGTACAACTTGCCATGGCGCGGGTAAAGTGAAGCGTCAACGCAAAATCAACATCCGTATTCCAGCCGGCGTAGATGACGGAGCTCAAATCCGTATGTCTGGCGAGGGTGAGGGCGGTCTTCGCGGCGGTCCTGCGGGCGACTTGTATATTGTTATCCGTGTGAAGCCGCATGAGTTTTTCGAACGTGAAGGCGATGATATTTATTGCGAAGTTCCGCTTACATTCGTGCAAGCAGCTCTTGGCGATGAAATTGAGATTCCTACGTTAACGGAGAAAGTGAAGCTCAAGGTGCCAGCTGGCACACAAACAGGCACTTACTTCAGACTCAAAGGCAAGGGTGTTCCTAAGCTTCGTGGATACGGTCAAGGCGATCAGCATGTGAAGGTTACTATCGTAACACCAACGAGCTTGACGGATGATCAGAAGGACCTGCTTCGTCAGTTTGGCGGGCTAAGCGGCGATTCCGTATCGAATGATCAAGAACATCATGAATCTATATTCGAAAAAATGAAAAAGGCGTTCCGCGGTGAATAACCCGGCACGTCTTTTTTTCTTCCCACGGCTGTATAGAATGGGGTGGATTAACATACTCTATTCGGGTAGGAAAACCATACATCAACACACAACCGGAGGGAACTAATACGATGACAAACAATAACAACAACAATAACAGCTTGGAGAAAACAAACTTTGGCAACCTGCCTGTAGGCGAAAACGAAGATGTGGAATTTTCTGAAGAGCTTGCTGACGAAGCAGATCGCAAAGCTGCTCAGCGTGCAGCTGCAGCTGATGAGCGCAACGAGCAGGCATAATGAGCCATATTGAAATCCAAGCGACCTTCGAGGGTGAGGGTGCTGCTCAGGAGACGATGCGGAAGCTTCAAGCGCTGCGTGCAATTGAAGTGAACGGGTTGCTTGACAGTGGATTGCTGACGGCAACCATAGATGATGAAGTCGCCGAACGCGCGCTTCATCTTATTAAACAAATGGGCGGCAACGCAAATACAATTATTACTTAAACATAAAAAGGGACTGTGGGCTAGTATAGCCTTCAGTCCCTTTTATTCGTTTGAACCATTAAATATGAGCTGCTACTAGAAGCTCCAGCTGTGCAGGGCGCAGCGATTGGACGAGAATGTCACGCCATTCGCTGTACTTGCTATGCTTTCGAACCGCAGTGAATAACCGGCATTTGCTGCGCCTGCTCAACGAACTCTCTGTATTCTTTTTGGCCGCTTTCTACCAGCGCTTGGAATATGTCCTCTTTTGAGCGAAAATATTTATAAACGTTGCCAACGCTAATGCCGGCCGTTGCAGCAATATCAGCTATCTTGGTTGCTGGCAATCCTCGCCGTGCTATCACATGCATCGCTGCTTCTAGTATTTGGCGCTGCCGCTCATCACGCAGCTTCTGATCTTTTTCAATATTTCTAGGTGACATAATTGCAGTAAACCTCCCGACGATAAAAAGCTTGCTGGAATTGTAATTATCCTCTTCCAGATTCCGTAACGATTGTAGCATAAATACAGCAGTCGGTCTCTTGTGTCATTTTTTTGTGCAAAGGCACTACTCTGGTGTACAATAGATGTTAGGTTTTTAAAGCGAAACGTTTGTCTAGTCGACCGCGGTCGGCGATAGCCGTTTACGATTGGCATTGGAGGATATTACATATGAAATGGTTTGAACTTACAATTTCAACAACTGAAGAGGCGCAAGAGATGATATCCAACTTTTTGCATGAGATGGGAGCAGGAGGCGTATCCATTGAAGAATCGGGTACACTCAGCAAACAGCGTGATACATCATTTGGACAATGGTACGAAACGCCGCTTAACGATATTCCAGAAGGCCAAGCGATCATCAAGGGCTATTTTGGAGAAGACACCGATACCGATGCGTTAGTTGCAGCGATTAGACCTCGTGTCGAAGAGCTTCGTGAATTTGATATTGATCCCGGAACTGTAGAATATATCGTTGCAACTGTAGATGATGAGGATTGGGCGACTGCATGGAAGCAATATTTCAAGCCGATTCGCATTTCCGATAAGTTAACGATTAAGCCAACTTGGGAAGAGTATGAAGCAGGTCCGGATGAGCGCATAATCGAGCTGGATCCAGGAATGGCTTTTGGAACAGGGACACACCCTACGACCTCATTGTGTCTGCAAACGCTCGAGTCTGTCATTCGCGGCGGAGAAGAAGTCATTGATGTCGGCACAGGATCGGGAATACTCGCTATTGGAGCTTGTCTGCTAGGCGCGAAGAGCGTACTTGCGGTTGACCTTGATCCCGTTGCTGTTTCCAGTGCCAAAGAGAACGTGTCGCTAAACAATCTTTCGGAGAAAGTTGAAGTGCGGCTTAGCGATTTGCTTGGTGTAATTAAGGAAGAATCTGCTGGAGGAGAACAAGCAGCTGCGAATGGCGCTTTTAGAGTTACCGTGCCCGTAGATCTTGTTGTTGCTAATATTTTGGCAGAAATCATCCTGATGTTTGTGGACGATGTATTTGCGGCATTAAAACCAAACGGAATTTATATTGCTTCCGGCATTTACAAAAATAAAGAAACCGATGTAGAAGAAGGATTAATTCGTCATGGATTTGAAATTATTGAGAAGCGCCGCGATGAGGATTGGATCGCAATCGTAGCGAGAAAGCCACAGGTGATTTAATGGACTTGCAAAGCTTTTTGCGATTTCCGCTGGAGGATTTGCCATTTATCGTATTGGCTTTAATTATTGCATTTACCGTGCATGAGTTCGCTCATGCTTACAGCGCTTATAAATTTGGTGATGATACTGCTTATAATGCTGGACGTGTAACCCTAAACCCGCGTGTGCATCTGGATGTACTAGGGACGCTGTTGATTCTCATTGCCGGATTTGGATGGGCGAAGCCCGTACCGGTAAATCCAAGCAAATTCAAAAGTCCGAGAATGATGAGCATTGTAGTGACCGCAGTAGGACCGTTAAGCAATTTGCTCATGGGTACGATAAGCATTTTTATTTATGTTGCGATTTTGGCTTCAGATATTTTAAGCGGAGCATCTGTCGGTGTGGATGCAGCTGTACATCGATTTTTTGATTATTTTATTTGGTATAATTATTTATTGTTTATTTTTAACCTTATTCCGCTTCCTCCGCTTGACGGCTACCGGATCATCGCAGATCTGTTGCCGCTAAAGCTTCGTTACAAAATGGATCAAAATGTGCAGTGGGGAATGTTTATCTTTTTATTAATCGTATTTATTCCGCCGCTTCGTAAAGTAACACTTGATCCTGTACTTGGGTTAGGCGCAGATTTAATGAACAATACGTTTGCGTGGGTTTACCAGATTTTCTTATAGAGGCTAGGCGGCCGTTCGCAGGCTGCTGGCAACGGTTTCTGATAGATTTAGTGAACACAAACATGTTATTATGAAGGATGGAATTTGTTTAAGGGTGGTTGGAAAAAGATCATGCAACGATATTTCATAGCGGCGGAGCAATTTAGCGACTCTGAAATCCGCCTAATCGGCGACGATGCGCATCACGCCGCAAGGGTTATGCGCACGAAGCCAGGCGATAAGTTTATTGTCAGCGATGGGGAGTCGCGCACGGCGCTTGTCGCTGTGCTTGAAGCATCTGCAACACTCGTAACCGCAGAAATTGTTGAGATGCTAGGCAATGATAGTGAGCCGAAATGGGCAATAACGCTCGCTCAGAGCTTGCCTAAGGGCGACAAAATGGAGCTTGTGATACAGAAAGGAACAGAGATTGGTGCTTATGCATTTGTTCCCTTTCAGTCCGAGCGCATGGTCGTTCAATATGATGCAAAGAAGGAAGCAAAGCGCATAGAGCGATGGAGTAAAATTGCGAAGGAAGCGGCAGAGCAGGCACATCGCAACCGTGTTCCGGCGATTGAGCCGCTGCATAGCTGGCGTGAGCTCATAAAGTCTATGTCCAATTACGATTTGGTTTTATTTTGTTATGAGCGTGAAGGTCATCTTGCCCATGGCAGAGGCGTTCGCACAGCGATTAACGAATGGACCGAACAAGCAGGCGAAGTGAGCTCACCGAAAGTACTGCTCATTATTGGTTCTGAGGGCGGCTTCACGGATCGTGAAGCGGACGAGGCAGAAGCAGCTGGTGCTGTGCTGGTTGGACTAGGCAGAAGAATATTACGAACGGAAACAGCGGGCATCGTAGGATTAACCTGCTTATTATATGAATCCGGAGAAATGGGAGGAGCGTAACAACTATGCCAACAGTCGCATTTTATACGCTGGGCTGCAAAGTAAACTTCTATGATACAGAAGCGATCTGGCAGCTATTTAAAAACGAAGGTTATGAACAGGTCGATTTCGAATCGACTGCTGATGTTTACTTAATTAATACATGTACGGTAACCAATACGGGAGACAAGAAGAGCCGTCAAATCATTAGACGCGCTGTTCGTCGCAACCCCGATGCTGTCATTGCGGTCACGGGCTGTTACGCTCAGACCTCTCCAGCAGAGATTATGGCTATTGAAGGCGTCGATCTTGTCATCGGGACACAGGACCGGGAGAAAATTATGACGTTCGTGAATCAAATTCACGATGATCGCCAGCCGGTTAACGCCGTCCGCAACATTATGAAGACTCGTGACTTTGAGGAACTGAATGTACCGGACTTCTCGGAGCGGACGCGTGCTTTCTTGAAAATTCAAGAGGGCTGCAATAACTTCTGTACGTTTTGTATTATTCCATGGTCACGCGGTTTATCTCGCAGCCGTGCTTCAGAAAGCGTGCTAGAGCAAGCTAGACAGCTCGTTGCATCCGGCTACAAGGAAATTGTGCTGACGGGTATTCACACTGGCGGCTATGGCGATGATATGGAAAATTACAATCTAACAAGTCTGCTATGGGACTTGGACAAGGTAGAGGGACTAGAGCGCATTCGAATTAGTTCGATCGAAGCAAGTCAAATCGACGATGCGATGATTGATGTGTTGAACCGTTCAAGCAAAATGTGCCGCCATCTGCATATTCCACTCCAAGCAGGTGAAGACTCCGTATTAAAGCGGATGCGCCGTAAATATACGACTGCAGAATTCGCAGCAAAAATTAAAAGATTGCATCAGGCAATGCCTGGCGTTGCCATTACAACGGATGTTATTGTCGGTTTCCCTGGAGAAACGGAAGAAATGTTCGAAGAGGGCTTCCGCTTCATGGAAGATTTGAAATTTGCTGAAATGCATGTGTTCCCTTATTCGAAACGCACAGGTACGCCTGCTGCTCGAATGGACGAGCAAGTGGATGAAGAAGTGAAAAATGAGCGCGTGCATAAGCTAATTGATTTGTCTGAGAAAATGCAGCTTGCATACGCTGAGCAATACGTTGGCCATGTTCTCGATGTAATCCCAGAGCGCGATTACAAGGGTGCCCCGGGTACTGGACTTGTTATGGGTTATACGGATAACTATATCCAGGTCGTATTCGACGGCACAGAATCGCTGATCGGCAAGCTTTGCCGAGTGAAAATCACGGAAGCAGGCGTCAACGAATGCCGCGCCAAGCTTGTTCGTGTGATGGAAGATCATCCTGCCGCAGCGAGCAGCATGGAGCAGCACACCTTCGTGCTGGAGCGTCCGGAAGCGATAAGAGCCTAGCTATAGCTTGACAAAATGCGGGGATTCCTTTGCTTATCGATTCCTTTTGTGGAAAAGATGGAGGAATCCTTTGCTGCATATACAATCTGTTTAATGCTGCAAGGGGGAAACGGACATGAAGGAAATTTCAGCAGGCGGTGTCGTTTATCGCCGCACCGAGGAAGGAAAACTGCAAATCCAGCTCATTCAGGATCGTTACGGAAAAGTTTCGCTGCCAAAAGGAAAAATGGAGCCCGGCGAAACGATTGAACAAACCGCTTTGCGTGAAATCGTCGAAGAAACGGGTCTTGAAGGGGTGATCATCGCTCCGATTGATCAAATTAAATATAAATATGAGCATGAAGCCTTCGGGATGGTCGATAAAGAGGTTCATTATTATTTAGTTGAGGCTGTTGGAGGATCTCTGCATGCACAAGTAGAAGAGATCCGCGGCGTCGATTGGTTTGAGCCTGGAGAAGCTTGGAGACGTCAAAAGCAATCCGGATACGATAACAATCATCGCATCGTTGCAGGAGCATTCCAGCTGCTCGGTTTGCAAACGGATTAGTGTTAAGTAACGGGATCAAGGCGCCTAAATGCGGGCAGATAACAAAATGGCAGAGCGATCAATGAGCTTAGAATATTGAAAATCGTTTGCGTATGAGCGATTTGCCCTGCTGCAGACGAGGATATCCATTCCGATATCGTCGCAAGCTCGCCGATGAACGGCATAAACAGCAATGCGCCTCCAGCGTTTAAGATGACATGCGACCATGCCACATACTGCCCTGCCTTAGTCCCACCTATAGAGGCTAACAATGCTGTCGCACAAGTCCCGATGTTTGCGCCGAGAACGACGGCGATACCAAGTTCAATAGGCATCGCGCCTATAGATACGAAACCCATAATGATACCAATAACGGCTGCGCTGCTATGAACAGCAGCTGTAAGAAGCGCACCCGCTGCGAGCCCCCACCATAAGCTCTCATTTGCTTTTCCAAGAAACCAGCTGAACATGGGGCTGTCTTGGACGGCAGAGCCTACGCCTTGCATCATCGTCATCCCAGTAAGGAGCAGAGCGAAGCCGCACAGAACGACAGAGGTCGAACGAACTGCTGGAAGCCAGCGCGCGTTCCGAACAGCAGGAAACAGACGTAATTCTCCTAGTAAAGCCGTTGCCAGCCACATTCCGATGGAGAGGATGAGCAAGGGGACGGCAAGTTTATTTAAATTTAGACCAATTAGCTCTGTCGTTATGCAGGTGCCAATATTCGTACCGAGTATTATGCCTAGTGTACGCGGGAATGTAAGCAAGCCGGCATTGACCATTCCAATGGCAATAACCGTTACGGCTGTGCTGCTTTGAAGAAAAGCAGTTGTGACCGTTCCGATTGCTAGTCCGTGAATCGGGGTTGCGGTTGATCGTTTTAGGATTCCGGTCAAATACGGACCGGCTAATCGATGCAGCGCCAGCTCCATCAGCTTCATGCCGCACATGAAAACAGAAAACCCAAGCAGCATTGGAATGAGTATAGTCTGAACCATGGTTTGGACTCCTTATTATTTATTTCAAGTTTTGATTCGTAAATATACATATGCTGCAAGCAAGACAAGCATGACTAGCAAGTCCAATGAGGGGAAGCGAGATAAACGTGAGCAATCCAAAAATATTTCTTCTAAAAGCAAGGAAAAAGAGGCTGGAGCAAGGACATCCATGGGTCTATGCGACAGAAATTGATCGTTTGGAAGGCAATGCAGAGCCGGGTGATTTGGTTGATGTTGTTAACCATCAAGGACGTTATTTAGCAACAGGCTATTGGAATCCAAAATCACAAATTACAGTAAGAATCGTTGCACATACGCCAATCGCTGCGATGGATGCAAGCTTTTTCCGTGATCGCCTTCGTCAGTGTCAAGAGCATCGCCGTCGCTTCGTTGCGGATGCCGATTGCCGCTTAGTTTACGGGGAAGCGGATTTTCTTCCTGGGCTTGTTGTTGACCGTTTCAACCATGTGCTGGTGCTTCAGCTTTTGACTCTTGGGATGGATGTAAGAAGAGAAGCGCTGATTGAGGCGTTGATTGACGTATTTCAGCCTGTCGGCATCTATGAGCGCAGTGATGTAGGTGTTCGAGTGCTTGAAGGATTGGAAGAGCGGACGGGCGTGCTTTACGGCGATTGCCCATCCATTATTGAAATTGAGGAAAATGGCTTGAAGCTTGAGGTTGATATTGTTGAAGGCCAGAAAACAGGCTATTTCTTCGATCAACGTGAAAACCGTGCTGCCATTGCTCCGCTTATGAAAGGCTGGGGAGGCCGGAGCGGTATTCATCTCGTAGAGCGTGAAGCACTGGAATCAGGCTCTATTCCAACCGAGGCAAGCGTTGTAAGTAAATCATCTGGTACATCCGATTTAGTGCCGGTGAACGCGAATGGCAAAGTGGTCACTTTTCCTTTCTGGGATGGCGCATCGGTGCTTGAATGTTTTGCCCATACAGGAAGCTTCACACTGCATGCTTGCAAATATGGCGCCAAGAAAGTAACATGCTTGGATGTTTCGGAGCACGCCATCGAAACCGCAAAGCGCAACGTTGAGCGCAACGGGTACTCCGATCGGGTCGAGTTTGTTGTCGCAGACGCTTTCGATTATTTGCGCGTTCAAGTGAAAGGGCTCGACGAGAGAAAACAGCGCGCTCTTGGCGGCGTAGATACGTCTAAGAAGATGGAAGGCGGAGCGGGGCGGACCTGGGATGTTGTTATTCTTGATCCGCCGGCATTTGCAAAAACGAAGAGCGCAGTAGCAGGCGCATGCCGCGGCTACAAAGATATCAATTTACAAGGCTTAAAGCTTGTGAATGAGGGCGGATATTTAGTTACGGCAAGCTGCTCGTATCATATGCGTCCTGAGCTGTTTCTGGAAACGATCCAAGAAGCGGCTGTAGATGCAGGCAAGCTTCTTCGTTTGGTTGAATGGCGCGCGGCAGGCAAGGATCATCCTCAGCTGCTCGGCGTGAATGAAGGACATTACTTGAAATTCGCAATATTTGAAGTACGAAGCAAATAATTGATTTAAACGAATAGACGGGAGAGTTGCACATGTCGCTTCGCTTTGTCATCGGGCGTTCGGGAGCCGGAAAAACATCCTATTGCTTGAATGAAATAAGAAAGCAGCTGCGCGATCAACCGGACGGACCGCCGCTCGTCATGCTTGTGCCGGAACAGGCTACTTTTCAAACCGAATATGCGCTGCTGCAGAGCGGTGAATTAAACGGGACGATCAGGGCACAGGCGCTTAGCTTTCGGCGCCTTGCCTTTCGGGTCATGCAGGAGACGGGCGGAACGGCGCTCGTTCCGATTAACGATACGGGGAAGCATATGCTTCTCTACAAGATCGTACATCGGCTAGGAAAGCAGCTTGAGCTGTTTCAAAACGGTGCGGAACAGCCTGGATTCATCGATAGGCTTGCTGAGCTTCTAACAGAGTGGAAAAGGTACGGAATAGATTCCGAGCTCTTACAGGACAAGCAGGACGCTTCTAAGGCAGAAGCAGGCCAATCAACATTGCTAAAGCGCAAGCTGCATGATTTGCAGCTCATTTATAGTCAGATGGAGCAGGAACTCGCGGGCATGTATATTGACGCCGAGGATTATTTGCGTTATTTGCAAAATGGTTTTGCTAATGCCTCTGCTATGAACGGCGCGCATATATGGGTGGATGGATTTTATGGATTTACGCCAACGGAATACGAAGCGCTAGGAACGTTGATCGGTTCATCCGCTCAGGTGACGGTCACACTTACACTAAACAGAACTTATGGAATAGGCGAGCTGCCGCATGAACTAGATCTGTTTCATCCAACAGCAGAAACCTACAATAAGCTGATGGAGCTGGCTGCACAATATGAGGTTGAGGTCGATTCTCCCATATTGCTAGACGAAATTCCTCCTGTTCGGTTTAAAAGCAGTCCAATGCTTGCTCATCTTGAGAAGCATTATAGCGAGAGAATACCGATGCTTATCGCTGACAAAACGATATTGGACGCAGAAGATGCTCGCTGCGGCTTATCGTTGCATGCCGCTGCGAATCGACGTGCCGAGGTTGAGGCCGTTGCACGCGATATCGTTCGCAGAGCACGTAAAGAAGGGCTGCGCTGGCGGGATATTGCGGTTATGGTACGTAATGCAGAGGATTATACCGACTATATCGGACTAGTCTTTGCTGATTACGGCATTCCTTATTTTGTCGATCAGAAGGAGAAGGCCATCCATCATCCATTGGTTGAGTTTATTCGGTCTGCGCTTGAAACCGTCTTGTTTGGCTGGCGATACGATGCGGTGTTCCGCTGCATTAAGACGGAGATGTTGTTCAAGGTTGACGGAAGTTTGCCTAGAGATTGGTTCGATATGCTGGAAAACTATGCGCTCGCTGCAGGGATTGATGGTTGGAAATGGCTTGACAATAAGCGTTGGCATCCGTTAGTTCCTGTTTCGCTTGATGATGACGAGGATATAGAGACCAAAATCAGCGAAAAGGCGCAGCGTGAATTCAATATCGTACTTGCTGCCAGAGAGGTTGTTGTTCCTCCTCTTCGCCGCTTCTCTGATGCACTGAATAAGGCCGAAAATGTTCAAGGGATGTGCGAGGCTTTATATCGTTTGCTCGATGAATCCGAAGCAGCAGATAAGCTCGAGCGCTGGAGCATTCAAGATACTGGAGCCGGGAAAACACAAAGAGCAAGAAGCCACAAGCAGCTTTGGGACAGTGTCATGCAGCTTTTGGATCAATTAGTTGAACTGGCTGGAAAACAGACCGTAACACCAGAATTGTTCGCCGGCATGATTGAGGCGGGGCTTGACAGCTTGAAGCTTGCTGCGGTACCTCCAGCGCTGGATCAAGTATTGATCGGCAGCATGGACCGAACAAGGTCGGGGCATATACATGTATGTTATGTATTGGGCGCAAATGATGGCATCATGCCGATGCGTGTGAAAGAAGACGGCATTCTTACCGAATCGGAACGGGAACGTTTGGCTGATGATGGAATCGTAATGGCGCCAGGGGTGCGCAGGCGCCTGCTTGATGAGCGATTTATGATCTATAACGCATTGACCACGCCAAGCAAGCATTTATGGCTTAGCTGGGCACAAGCCGACGAGGAAGGGAAAAGCTTGCTGCCTTCGGAGATTGTAAGGCAT
Organism: Paenibacillus sp. 01T424; assembly: GCF_056398745.1. Lineage (NCBI taxonomy): Bacteria > Bacillati > Bacillota > Bacilli > Caryophanales > Paenibacillaceae > Paenibacillus > Paenibacillus sp. 01T424. The sequence goes on from NZ_JBFTPZ010000026.1 coordinate 46,049, forward strand.
GTCCGTCAGTTGTTCCCGGGCATAGCCGTTCAAAGTATCGCGGCAGAGCCATCGCCAAGCTTGCCATTGTCCGAGCAAAGAAAGTTCGTATCGCAGCCGCAGCGTACGATGTCCTATTTGATCGGAGCTATTCGGAAATGGCAGCAGGGAGCAGATATTGCGCCTTTCTGGTGGGATCTATACAATTGGTACGCGGTTCGACCGGAGTGGCAGCAGAAGCTTCAGCTGCTGACAAGCTCCTTAACTTATGAGAACCAAGAGCAGTTCCTTTCTAAGGATACAGCGCGAGAGCTTTATGGAGCGAGGCTGCAAGTTAGTGTATCGCGCATGGAACGGTTCGTATCGTGTCCATTTCAGCATTTTGCCATACACGGCCTAAAGCTGAGGGAAAGAAAGCTTTACCGGCTGGATGCCCCTGATGTTGGTCAATTGTTTCACGCTGCTCTAAGTAAGGTGGCGACGAGCTTTGGAGGACGCTGGGGAAAAACATCGGAAGCGGAGCTTAAGGCGGTCGTCTCGCAAACGGTCGATGATTTGGTTCCTAAGCTGCAATCACAAATCTTGTTAAGCAGCAGTCGTTTTCAATATATCGCTCGCAAGCTGAAGGAAATTGTTGGCCAAGCAGCGCTTATGCTGGGTGAACATGCGCGAAGGGCGCAATTCCATCCTGTAGGCACCGAGGTCGATTTTGGCCCTGATGGGAAGCTGCCGGCACTCCGCATTCCGCTTGAGGCTGGCGGTGAGATAGAGATTATCGGCAGGATCGACCGTGTTGATGCTGCAGAAACGGAGGAAGGTCTGCTGCTGCGTGTGCTTGATTACAAATCGAGTTCGACGCATCTTAGACTTGAAGAAGTTGCCCATGGGCTTTCCCTGCAGATGCTGACTTATTTGGATGTACTGGTTACACATGCATCGGCATGGCTTGGTCGACCTGCTTCTCCGGCCGGTGTACTTTATTTTCATGTGCATAATCCAATTCTGGCGCTGACCAACAGCATTAGCCCTGCTGAAGCAAACGGTCAGCTCTTAAAGCGATTCAAAATGCGTGGACTGGTTACGGCTGATTCGGAAACCGTTAGACTGATGGACGATGAGCTGGACACTGGCTATTCAGAGCTGCTGCCCGTTGCTTTGAAGCGGGATGGAAGCTTTTATAGCAGCTCTTCGGTCGTCTCGAATGAACAATGGGATGTGCTTCGCCATTCTGTTAGAAATACAATCAGCCGAATTGGCAGCTCGATACAGTCGGGTGATGTTTCAATTGAGCCTTATCGTATCGGAACAAAAACACCTTGTCAGTATTGCGATTATAAAGCGGTTTGTCAGTTTGATGCTCAGTTCGACGGAAATGAGTATAGAAAGCTGAGCAAACCTTCTAAGGAACATATATGGCAGCAGCTAGAGGGGGAGTAATGGATGATGCACACTGCAAAGGATTCGCCCAAGCCGGAAAATAGTACATGGACCGATGATCAATGGGATGCAATCGTTACAAGCGGCTCGAACATCCTTGTAGCTGCTGCAGCGGGTTCTGGTAAAACAGCCGTTCTCGTTGAGCGAATCATCCGTAAAATATCAGCGAACGCCGATGTTGACCGTCTGCTCGTTGCAACCTTTACGAAGGCGGCTGCAGCGGAAATGAAGGATAGGATTCGAAACGCTTTAGAGCTTGAATTGGAAAAGCAACCCGATTCGGAGCATTTGCGAAGGCAACTTGCCCTAATGAATAGAGCATCGATTACGACACTACACTCATTTTGTATGGACGTCATTAGGCGTTACTATCCGTTAATCGGGCTTGATCCTGGCTTTCGTATTGCAAACGAGACCGAAAGCGAGCTAATGCGCCTTGACGTTCTCGATCAGCTATTTGAGCAAAAGTATGAAGGGGCTGGCGATAACGGCGCTTTTCTAAGGCTTGCCGATCGTTATGGCGGTGAGCGCGGCGATGAGCCTTTGTATCGGCTGGTTCAACAATTGTTCGACTTTGCGCAAAGCCATCCATGGCCTGAATATTGGCTTAGGCAAACAGCAGATGCCTTTAATATCGAGGATGTCGCAGCGCTGCAAAACAGTACGTGGGTTGTCAGTTTAATAGGCGACATTGAGATGGCTTTAGAAGGAGCGAGCTCGCTGCTGCATCAAGCCTTAGAGCTAACGCGACAACCTGCTGGCCCAGCACCTTATGCGGCTACCTTTGATGATGATTTGCAAATCATTAGCAGTCTCTCAGAGATGGTACATTCCATGCCCTGGGAAAGTTGGATAGCGCCTTTTCAGTCCATCGAATTCGGCAAGCTGAAGGCGATGCGCGGCGATGAATATGACAAGTCCCTTCAGGAGCAGGCGAAGGAGCTGCGCGATCAAGCAAAGAAGCTGATCACTTCACTTTCTGATGAGTTATTTGGCAGATCTGCGGAGCAGTTTTTGGAAGAGCTTCAGGAGCTTGCTCCACTGATGAAGGCGTTATCCGAGCTTGTTATCGAATTTGGTCAAGGCTATGAAGCGGCTAAACGCGCGAAAGGTATGCTCGATTTTGGCGATTTGGAGCACTATTGCTTACGAATTTTGCGTGATCCGTCTTCTACACCTGAACAAATGCTGCCTTCGATTGCAGCGATTGAATTCCAGCAGCAATTCGATGAAATATTGCTTGATGAATATCAAGATACGAATATGGTGCAGGAAGCAATTGTTTCGTTAATTGAACGGCCAGGTGCTGGCAATCGGTTTATGGTTGGCGATGTTAAGCAGAGCATTTACGGCTTCCGCCTTGCTGAGCCGAAGCTGTTTTTGCAAAAATATAAATCGTATCTGTCTCGTCATGAGATGAACAAGCGATCGGAAACAGAGGAATCTGACGCTCTGCGCATCGATTTGGCGCGCAACTTTCGCAGTCGATCGGAAGTTGTTGATGGCGTGAATGCGGTTTTCCGCGCCATCATGCGCGAGACTGTGGCCGAGATGGATTACGATGAGCGAGCAGAACTCGTGTGTGGCGCTACCTACCCAGATCCAGTGCCAGCCGATCGTTGTCAAGTTGAGTTTGCCGTATTGAATAAAGCGGATGCAGATGACGAAGAGACAGCTGATGCCGATAACTCAGAGTCATCAGAGGGACAGGGTGAGGGCGAGCAAGGAGAAAATGGAACGCTCCTCGAATCAGCTTCCGAGCTAAAGGCGGCGCAGTTGGAGGCGCGCTGGATCGCTCAGCAGCTGCAATCTCTTATCGACAGCGGATTCCAGGTTTATGATGGCAAACGGCGTGAGAATCGACCTATGCAATGGCGGGATGTTGTTATCTTGTTAAGGGCGACCCAGCAGTGGGCGCCAATTATCATTGAGGAGCTGCAAGGAAGCGGTATTCCTGCGTATGCGGAGCTGAGCAGCGGCTATTTTGAAGCGACGGAAGTCGAGACGATGCTTTCCTTGTTAAGAGTTATCGATAATCCGTATCAGGATATTCCGCTTGCGGCTGCATTGCGATCGCCATTATTTGCATTAAACGGTGAGGAACTTGCAAGAATACGCATCCAATCTGCGAAATCAACGTATTATGATGCGGTCCTTCAAGCAGCAGGCGATTTGTTTATGGATGAGGACACGCGCAGGAAGCTTTCGCTTTTCTTGGACAGCTTGGATCGCTGGCGTGAGGAAGCAAGGCAGGGCTCGCTTGCTAATTTGCTATGGGAAATCTACCGCGAGACCGGGTATTACGATTTTGTAGGCGGCTTGCCGGGAGGGACGCAGCGTCAAGCGAATTTGCGTGCGCTGCATGACCGGGCTCGGCAGTATGAAGCGACCTCGTTCCGCGGTTTGTTTCGATTTCTAAGATTTATCGAACGTATGCGCGATAGCGGCGGCGACTTGGGTACTGCAAGAGCGCTCGGCGAACAAGAGGATGTCGTTCGCATCATGTCCATTCATAAGAGCAAGGGGCTTGAATTTCCGGTTGTATTCGTAGCAGGTCTAGGCAAGCTGTTCAATCAGCAGGATGTGCGAAGTGCCTTCTTGAAACACAAAGAGCTCGGTTTCGGGCCTCGTTTTGTTGATCCTGCTCTTCGCATTAGTTATCCTACACTTCCTTATTTGGCTATTCGAAGAGCCATGCGTAAAGAAATGCTAGCAGAGGAAATGCGTATTTTGTATGTTGCGTTAACCCGGCCAAAGGAAAAAATGTTTCTCGTCGCGACTGTAGCGGATGCCGAAACCAAGCTTAAGCGATGGCTTTCTTCCGTCGATGCTTCAGGTAAAATGACTGATTTCCGGGTTGCTGCCGCACGCTCATTTATCGATTGGCTAGGTCCGCTAGCGGCTAGGCAAATCAATGACAGTCAGCTGGCTGACTACAATGCTCCGAACTGGCATGCTGGTGTTGTTTCAGCTTCTATATTCGGCACTGAAGCCGCAGCGGCGTCAGAGACGGAGCTGCAGGACCAGGACAAGGAAGATCGGCTTCAAGCGGTTACTTCACTATCGCTTCTTGAGCATGTAGAAGCAGATGATGAGCTGCGTGAGCGGTTGGAGTGGCATTATCCGCATCAAGAAGCGGCGGCACTCGCTGCCAAAACATCGGTTACGGAAATGAAGAGGCTGTATTCGGAGGAGCAGGAGGATGCGGTTCCATTGGACGAGCTGAATCAGCATCAGGCGAATACACATCTTCAAGAAGCTGCAACTGCTCCAGAAGCATCGTATACGTTCCGACTGCGACGTCCAGCCTTTATGGAGGAAAAGTCGCTTACAGCAGCTGAGAAGGGCTCTGTTAATCATTTGCTTATGCAGCTTGTCTCCCTCACAGAGGAAATAGATGAACCGATGCTTAAACAAACGCTTGATCATATGATTGAACAGCGTTTATTAACAGTAAAGCAATCGGAGGCAATCGATTTGCCGAACGTCGCAGCTTTTTTCCAAAGCGAGCTGGGACAGCGGTTGTTAAACGCTGACTGGGTGCGAAGAGAGGTTCCGTTCAGCTGCATGTTCCCTGCTAAACGTGTTTATCCGAATTCAGATCTAGATGAGCCGATATTGATTCAAGGGGTAATAGACTGTTTGTTCGAGGATGCTGCTGGCGTCGTACTGCTCGATTATAAGACGGATCGAATTTATAAGGAGCAATGGGTAGAAGCAGCGGAGCGGCATCGTTTCCAGCTGGAGCTGTATGCCGAAGCAATCGAATCTGTTCTCGGGAGAAAAGTGGATGAGAGCCATGTCTTTTTCTTTGACGGGGGTCAATCCGTTCACCTTAAGAGAACAAACCAAATCTAAAAGGAGGCTGTGAAGTTGGAACCACAGCAAACGGGCAAACGCTCTATCGCGCTGCCGATAACTCTCGTTATTCTTGTATTCAGCTTAATCGGCAATGTTTTTTTGTACTCGCAATTTTTACAAAATAAACAAGAAAACAATTATGTAAAAGGCCAAAAAATATTTGAAGCAGCGATTGGTTCTAAAGATTATGTAGAAAAAATGCTTCCGCAGCTGGATGCTTTGCTTCAAAGTAAAACTTTAGACGAACGGTATGCCATTGCATTTCTTTCAGGTCAAGCAGCTGCGAGCGGCCATGCTTTGGTGGAATTTACTGCAGAAGCAGCAAGCGTGAATGCAGAGCCGGAAAAAATCAATAAAGAGCTTACCTCAGCCTATGTAACTGATGTCGTTAAAGGCTTGCAAACGATTGGTCACTATGATGGTGCTCTGAACGAAACCGATGCAGCGTACATTCAGGGATTAAAAAGTGCGTTTGAAACCATATCAGGTATTATGAGTGGTTTTAATGCAAATATCGGGGAGAGCCGCATTGCAATTATTCGATTGTCCAGCGGGCTTGAATGGGCTCAGCTTGTTGAACAGATGCAGGCTGTTATGAAGGAAAAATCAGCTGAGATTTCGAAGTAGCAGCATGGATTCTGTCGTTTTTTTGGAAGGGTGCCTTCGAAGTTTTTGCGGGTTATCTTTAATGATTGGACGAGCGGCTAAAATTTCGGTATGATATGGTAAGGAAAGCGAATAGGGGGTGAAACCTATGGACTGTATTTTCTGTAAATTAATCGAGGGTGCAATACCTTCGAAGAAGGTATTTGAGAATGACAGAATTCTCGCATTCCACGATATACAGCCAGCTGCTCCTGTACATATTCTTATCATTCCTAAGAAGCATATCGCAACGATGAATGATGTTACCGATGAAGATGACGAGGTCATAGCCGAGATGTTCGCGGTAGCTCGTCAAATCGCAAAGGAAGAAGGAATTGCGGAGTCAGGCTATCGACTGGTCAACAATGTTAATGCCGACGGAGGACAGCTTGTTTATCATCTGCATATCCATGTATTGGGGGGAACGAAACTTTCTTCTCGGGTTGTAGATATCTAAAGTTGACACTGCCTTTTGGTTTGACATATAATGAAATTTGATAAACCGTGTTATAGCTCTGGACGGTCTGTTTCGGAGGGAGGGAAAACTGGTGTCTGAAACTAAAGTTCGCAAAAACGAAACTATTGATGCTGCGCTTCGCCGCTTTAAACGTTCCATCGCTAAAGATGGTGTTCTAGCTGAGGTGAAAAAACGCAAGCATTATGAAAAGCCAAGTGTAAAGCGCAAGAAGAAGTCTGAGGCTGCGCGCAAGAGAAAGTTTTAGGAGGATCCTTCCATAATGAACCTGAGCGAAAGATTGACCGATGATATGAAGCAAGCCATGAAGAATCAGGACAAGTTTAAACTTTCCGTTATTCGTATGATGCGCGCGTCAGTGAAAAACTTGGAAATCGATCTCAAGCGTCCATTGGACGATAACGAAGTGCTTGATATATTGAGTCGCGAAATCAAACAACGTAAAGATTCCCTCCAAGAATTTAAAAAAGCCAGCCGCGATGATTTAGTAGCGGGTCTTGTGGTCGAAATTGAAATTATTAGTCAATACCTTCCCGAACAGCTGACTGAAGAAGAGATTCAAGAGATAGTAACGCAGACCATCCATGAACTCGGTGCTTCTTCCAAAGCCGATATGGGAAAAGTTATGAGTGCCCTTTTGCCTAAAACAAAAGGACGCGCTGACGGTAAACTAGTAAATCAGCTCGTTCAGCAACATCTCAACTAACTAAACATACGGACTCACAAAACACCCCTTAACGGGGGTGTTTTTTTGTACGTTTCAAGTGTAAATGGTATGATATGGAGAAGGCTGCCTGAAACGTTTTCATTTGTCAAACGTAGTAGAAAGCAAACACGAAAAAAAGGAGGAACCTTCTTGCACATGAATCGATGGCGAAGAAGTATGTCCGCCACTCCAATCGCATTGATCGCAGCGGTGTTAATGGTGACGCTTGCAGCATTATTTGGTTCACCGGGGGAGAAAGCAAAGGCAGCAAATGAAGTTGGCCCAGCAGTGTATGTGATTCCCGTTAAACAAACGGTGGAATCGGGGCTTCAATCCTTTTTGGAGAGAGCCTTTAAAGAAGCTGAGGAAGCAAARGCTGAGCATGTGATTCTCGTTATTAATACGCTTGGCGGCAAAGTCGTAAACGCAGAGGAAATTGGTCATCTTATAAGGGAGAGCGCCATTCCTACTACGGCTTTTGTTGAGGGGAAAGCCGTATCAGCAGGCACTTATATTGCTTTAAATGCTGATAATATCATCATGCAGCCGGGCAGTACGATTGGTGCAGCTGCTGTAGTGGATGGCTCAGGGACATTAGAGGATAATCCCAAAACGATTTCCTATTGGACCTCTGAAATGAGTGAGTCAGCAGGATTGCAGGGTCGCGACAAGAGTATCGCTGTCGCTATGGCGGATCCGAATGCAATGGTGGAGCTGAAAGACAAGCTTGGCAGAGATAAGCTGAAGGGAGAAATTCTTACCCTGTCAGCAAGTGAAGCTGAGAAAGTCGGATACTCTGAGCATACAGCAGCAAACGTTGATGAAGCAATCAAATGGCTGGGCTTGGAAGGCAGAACACAAATTGAGGTTGTTCCGTCACTTGCGGAAAATGTAGCTAGATGGCTGCTCAATCCAATCGTTATGACGATTTTGCTCATACTTGGCATTGCTGGTATCGTTATTGAAATGATCATTCCAGGCTTTGGAGTACCGGGCGTTGTTGGAATATTATCGTTTGCCCTTTATTTCTTTGGCCACTATGTTGCTGGATTTGCCGGTATGGAGTCGGTCGTGCTGTTCGTAATTGGAATAGCCTTGCTCATAATCGAGGTGTTTGTACCAAGCTTTGGGATTTTGGGCTTGCTCGGCAGTGCTGCGTTGGTAGCAGGAGTCGTTACCGCAGCTTCAGACCCAATGACGGCTTTCATATCGATCGTCATTGCGTTAGTTGTAGCCACCATTCTAATCGTTATTTTTATTAGAATGAACAAATCCAGAGGTATTTGGAACAAATTTATATTGCGCGAGAAGCTGACAACGGAGCAAGGTTTTGTTTCTGCGGATATAAAGGATTCACTGCTCGGATTGCAAGGGACAACAATTACTCCGCTGAGACCGGCAGGAACAATTGTTATTAATGACAAGCGAATTGATGTCGTTACCTCTGGTGAGTTTATCGATACGAACCGAACGGTGACCGTCATTAAAGCGGAAGGTACTTGGGTCGTTGTCAAAGAAGTAACAAAATAGAGAAAACGAATATACAAATGGAGGTTGGAACAAATGGATCCTATCGTATCTTTTTTAATTTTGGCTGTCGYTGTTATTATCGTACTGTCCGTATTCTTAAGCTTTTTCCCGATTATGCTGTGGGTATCTGCATTAGCATCGGGCGTTAGAGTTGGAATTATTACGCTCGTTGCCATGCGTCTTCGCCGCGTCGTACCAAGCAGAATCGTCAACCCGTTAATTAAGGCAACAAAAGCAGGGCTGGGACTTAACATAAACCAGCTTGAGAGTCACTTCTTGGCAGGCGGTAACGTCGATCGGGTTGTCAATGCGTTGATTGCAGCGCAACGTGCGAACATTCCACTTATATTCGAACGCGCGGCGGCTATCGATTTGGCTGGTCGTGATGTACTACAAGCCGTACAAATGAGCGTTAATCCGCGCGTTATTGAAACACCAATCGTAGCTGCGGTTGCGAAGGATGGTATTGAAGTGAAAGTAAAAGCTCGTGTTACAGTTCGTGCCAACATTGAACGCCTAGTCGGTGGTGCTGGTGAAGAAACTATCATTGCTCGTGTTGGTGAAGGGATTGTAACGACTGTAGGTTCTGCTGGCTCACATAAAGACGTTTTGGAAAATCCGGACATGATCTCTCGCACTGTGCTTGGCAAAGGGCTTGACGCAGGTACAGCGTTTGAAATATTGTCAATCGATATCGCGGACGTTGATGTAGGCAAAAACATTGGTGCACATCTTCAAACGGAACAAGCGGAAGCGGACAAAAAAATCGCTCAAGCAAAAGCCGAGGAGCGCCGTGCGATGGCCGTTGCTCACGAACAGGAAATGAAAGCAAAAGTCGTTGAGATGGAAGCGCGCGTAGTAGAGTCGGAATCACAAGTTCCACTTGCCATGGCTGAAGCGCTTAGAAGCGGGAAAATTGGCGTTATGGACTATATGAACTTGAAAAACATCGAAGCGGATACCCATATGCGCAGCTCTATCGGCAAGCAGGACAGTTCTACGGACATTAAAGACGGCCGATAAAGTCGATGGCTCAGTTATTTGGTCGGATCAAGTAGGATCAACGTAACTGAGCCTTGGAGGTGAAGGCAAGTTGAAGATTATAGAATTTCTGATGAATAACATATTTATCGTTGTCGTTATATTGGGTGCGCTGGCTTCGATATTCGGCAAATCCGGCGCGAAGAAGAAGCCTGGTCAAATGCCTGACTTTGGCGGCGGAGGGCTGCCGCGTTCATTGTTCCCGCAGTCCGGAGAACAGGAGCGAGAGGTAGAGCGCCCGCAACCGCAACCGCCGCAGGCAGCTGGAGGAACGGTTTATCGCTCTGTAACTGACGTTGAGCGTTCTTCTGATATGAATTCGACACGTTCTAGCAGAGAGAGCGCAGAAGCGCCGCAAACTGCTTCTCTGCAGCGCGCGCTTCAAAGAGCAGCAGCTAACAAAGAAACAGCACAGGTTGCAGCACAGCGCAATTATGGAAGCCAGAGCATCAACACAGCATCCATTCGATCCGATGATTTGCGGAAAGCAGTTATTTGGGCCGAAGTATTAGGACCGCCTCGCTCGAAAAAACCTTTTCGAAAATAAATTTAAACCGCCTAAGCGCTGCGCTTAGGCGGTTTTTTTATTTTGGAGCCATAATTATCGAGCGGTTCGCATATTTTGGTACAGTACATGAAAATCGCCATTCCTTTGCTTTACTTTTAGCAAACCTTGAAGGAGGCAAAGAATCGTACATGCGCCACATAAAAAAGAGATTTCGCAAAATGACAGCAGAGCTGCTTGATATGCCGCATGATGTCGTATTTGATTTGCCGCGATTAACAATGATTGGAGACTGCCAATTATATATCGAGAACCATCGTGGTGTTGTTCATTTCTCTAGTGAGCGATTGAGACTCGCACTAAGCAAAGGCCAGTTGGAGGTTACGGGAAGCTCTCTAGTTATCCGCACCATTTGGACAGAAGAAGTGTTTATTGAGGGACAAATTACGAATATTCAATTGATTCCATGAAATAGATAAGGCGATTTTCTATATTAATAGCTGAGGTAATGGAGGGGAATGGACGTGAGCGGACAAGGTGCAAATTGGTTAAAGGGTATGGTCACCATTCATATTCGGGGGGGACAACCTGAGCAGCTCGTCAACCGAGCGCTGGCTGGCGGCTTGCAGCTGTCTTCCATCAGATGGACAAGCAGCGGCTTGCTTGAATGTGAGCTGTCAATCAGTGATTTTTTTGGCCTTCGTCCGTATTTAAAAGAGACAGGCTGTCGTGTTCATGTTACGAAGCGCAAAGGATTGCCTTTTCTGCTTGTCAAAGCAGAGCGCAGAAAGCTGTTTGCGGCTGGCATCGTGTTGTTTTTTGCGATTATCTTTATGCTGTCCTCGCTCGTATGGAGCATCGAAGTGCAAGGCAATGTCAAGCTGACGGAGGATCAAATAAGGGCTGCTGCCAAAGAGGAAGGCTTATATCCTATGCAGTGGTCTTTCCGTTTAACCGATGCTGATGTGCTGTCCAAGCAGCTTGTTCGCAAGCTTCCAGGCTCAACCTGGGTTGGTGTGGAGAAAAAGGGGACAAAGGTTATTATTCAAGTGGTTGAATCAACGATACCGGATAAGGCTTCCTTGAATACACCTCGACATTTGGTGGCATCTGATGATGCTGTAGTTACCGAAATTATAGCAGAGGCGGGACGGCCCGTCGTTCGAAAAAATACGAAAGTGAAAAAAGACCAAATTTTGATCTCGGGAACGATTGGGGGAGAAATGAATTCGCGCACTGTCGTTGCCAAGGGCAATGTTCGTGGGCTTGTTTGGTACGAATTTGAAATTTCTTCACCGCTTGTTCAACAGGTTAAGGTGTATACTGGAGATAAAGAGACGAAATGGTTTGCAGTCATCGGCTCGAGAGCGCTTCAGCTTAGCGGGTACGGTGATTCTGCTTTCGGAAAATCCGAATCGATTAAGCATGAGGAGAAGGTTTCCTGGCGCAATTGGTCTCTTCCAATTGGTAGAATGAAGGAGACCATAATGGAAACCCGTATGGAAGACCGCACGCTTACCGAAGAAGAAGCGAAGAACGTCGGCATTCTGCAGGCTAAAGCCAAATTGCTGCTTAAAACAGGCAGCGATGCAGTCATCCGCGATGAAATTGTTTTGCATGAAAAGGCGGACAATGGTAAAGTTTATATGAAAGTTCTTTTTGAAGTCGAGCAATCTATCGTTAAGGAAATGCCACTAGTCCATATGCAGGGAGAATGAGGATTGTTGCAAATTGAAACGAAAGTAGTAAAGATACCGCTCGGCAACGCAGCGGAAGGACTTGGAGTATTCGGACCACAGGATAATTTTTTACGTCTCATTCAAGCGCAAGTAGAGTCTTCGATTACATCGCGTGAAGCGGAAATTGTCATATCAGGTCCTGTAGAAGAGGTTGATTCGTTAGAACAACTATACAATGTGCTCTTACAGCTCGTTCGCGGGGGCTATAAGCCATCAGAGCGTGATGTTGCATATGCACTTGAGCTCGCCAGATCGATGCAGGCAGAAGAGCTGTTGGACTTGTTTAAGAAAGAAATTACAACTACCTTCCGTGGTAAGCCGATTCGGGTAAAGACGATCGGTCAACGCCATTATGTGAAGACGATCCGCAAGAAGGATATCGTGTTTGGAATAGGTCCAGCCGGAACAGGTAAGACATATTTGGCCGTTGTGCTCGCTGTCGCTGCTTTGAAGGAAGGCTCGGTAAAAAGAATTGTTCTTACGAGACCTGCCGTAGAAGCGGGAGAAAATCTCGGCTTTTTGCCAGGCGATTTGCAGGAGAAGGTCGATCCTTATCTTCGTCCTTTGTATGATGCACTGCATGATGTGCTTGGACCTGATCAGACGGTCAAAGCGCTTGAGCGCGGTATGATTGAAATTGCTCCGCTTGCTTATATGCGGGGCAGAACGCTTGACGATGCGTTTATTATTTTGGATGAAGCACAAAATACGACGCCTGAGCAAATGAAAATGTTTCTAACAAGACTAGGATTTAGTTCTAAAATGGTTATAACGGGAGACGTTACGCAAATCGATTTGCCGAGGGGCAAAAACTCAGGCTTAATTGAAGCTCAGCGGATTCTGAGAGACATAGAGGAAATTGGCATCATCCTTTTCTCAGAGCAAGACGTCGTTCGTCATTCGCTCGTTCAAAAGATTATTGTTGCCTACAACTGGGATGCTGAAAACAAAGCCTAGAAAGGGATGTCTGCTGCATGAACCAAAACCAGACCGGAAAACAAGGGAACTTGCGGCCGTCCAAAACGGCGGGTTGGAAGCAGAGTGCAGCCGTTCGCTGGGTGCTGATGTTGATGTTTGTGCTGCTATTCTATTTCAGCTTAGCTCCGCATCTCGTTCCTGAAACCTATGATATTCAGGAGGGCGCTGTAAGCGAGAAGGATATCAAAGCGCCCTTCCAAATTAAAGACGAGAAGGCGACTAGACAAGCGGAAGAGGATGCAGCCGAGAAAGTCGATGTCATCTATTCGATAGTACCGCTACGCAACGAGGTGCTTGTCGACCAAATCTTTGTTCGAATAGAGCAGCTGAATCAGGACGATCAAGTAACCTTGCAAAATAAGATTGATATTTATCGCAATGAAATTCCAGGCCGTTATTCGGAGTATATTGATACCTTTGTTAAGCTGAATAAGGGCCGTGGAACTTATAACAACACGCTGCTTGAGGAAATGGCGCTTATAGCGAAGGAGCAGCAATACACCATTCCGGAAGAAACCTTTTACAAGATGCCTAATCTAACAGCAGAAACGCTAACCGAGATGCGCGATGTAGCTCGGGATATTGTGCGTAAACTGACGGTAGAGCAGCTTCGTGATGCGGAAACCGCTCGAACACAGGTTGCGGAACTTGTTAATGCAAGCTCGCTATCCAGTCGGACAAGCAGAGAAATTGTGCAGGAGCTTGCGAGATTTGCCATCATGCCCAACAAGTTTCTGGATAAGGAAGCAACGGATGAGGCTAAAGTGCAGGCTAAGCAAAACACGCCGCCTGTCTTAATTAAAGAAGGTGAGCTGATCGTGAAGCGCGGTCAGACGATTACGCCTGAATTGTACAAGCTGCTCGTAGATTCTTCCCTGCTGCAGGATCGTAAGACTTATTGGCCGCAGTTCGGATTGCTAATCATGTCTGTGATGTTTATCGTCGTCATTTACGCGTATTTGCATCAGTCTGGAAGTATCAATGGGATTAAGCCCAAATATAACAACTCTTCTCTTTTGATGTTGTGGCTCATCTTTCTGATCAATATTATTACGATGGAGATTACTTCGTTGACGCAGACGGATGCTGCCCCTTATGCGGGTTATTTGGCTCCTGCTGCTCTCGGAACGATGCTGATTACCTTGCTGCTAGATATGCATCTAGCCATGATCAGCTCCAYAATATTTGCAATAATGGGCAGTATTATATTGAACACGAGCCAGCATCAAATTTTTGATTTCCAGTATGGCTTTGTCATTATTGTCGTTTCGTTTGCTGCCATCTTCTCGATTCATAGAGCGAGTCAGCGATCAACAATATTGAAGGCCGGAATAATGGTGAGTTTATTTGGCTCCTTGTCCGTTTTATCCATTTTACTGCTGTCTGAACAGCTGGAACGTGCTCATTTTATCTACTCCGTTGCTTTTGCGTTTGCTAGCGGTTTGATTACTGCGGTGCTCGTCATTGGCTTGATGCCGTTCTTTGAAGTTACATTCGGCATTTTATCTGCGCTTAAGCTTGTAGAGCTTTCGAATCCCAATCACCCGCTGCTTCGCAAGCTGTTGACTGAAACGCCGGGAACCTATCACCATAGCGTAATGGTGGGCAATTTGTCAGAGGCGGCAGCAGAATCAATTGGGGCAGACGGCTTATTATGCCGGGTTGGCTCGTTTTACCACGATATTGGGAAGACGAAGCGGCCGAATTATTTTATCGAAAACCAATCCAATATTGAAAATCCGCACGATACGATTGATCCTAAGTTAAGCAAATCAATCATTGTTGCTCATGCGAGAGACGGAGTCGATATGCTTAAAGGGCATAATATCCCTAAGCCGATCCGCGATATTGCAGAGCAGCACCATGGGACAACATCGCTGAAATTCTTTTATTACAAAGCGATAAAACAAGCGGAAGAACAAGGTGTCGAACCTGCGTTTACGGAAGATGATTTTAGGTATCCTGGTCCGAAGGCACAGTCAAAGGAAGCGGCTGTTGTTGGCATTGCTGATTGCGTGGAAGCAGCGGTTCGCAGCCTTCGCAACCCGACAGTAGAGCAGGTAGAAGCAATGATTAACAAAATTATTAAAAGCAGGCTGGATGACAATCAATACAATGAATGTGATTTAACGTTGAAGGAGCTGGACAAAATTGCGCATTCACTAAAGGAAAGCGTAATTGGCATCTTCCATTCACGTATTGAATATCCGGATGATGTGAAAACAAAGGAGCGTTTGTCATGAGCTTGCAACTCGGTTGGAGCAATGAGCAGGAAAAGCTGGAAATACTCGAGGATTGGATTACAAAAATAGAGCAATTGCTGCAATTGGCTGGTGAAGCGGAAGGCATTTCCGATGGTGAGGTGTCTTTAACATTCACAAACGATGAGGAAATTCATCAGCTGAATCGTGAATATCGCGGAATTGATCGTCCAACCGATGTATTGTCATTCGCTATGCAAGAAGATGGCGTGGATGAGCTTGATATTATTTTTGAAGTGGACAGCGAGGATGAGAAGGACCCGATCTCAGGCATGCTTGGCGATATTATAATAAGCGTGGATACGGCTCTTGCTCAAAGCGAGGAGTACGGTCATTCCTTGGAACGCGAAATCGGCTTTTTGTTTGTACATGGTTTTTTGCATTTGATCGGTTACGATCATCAGGATGATGAAACCGAAGCCGAAATGACCGCTAAGCAAGAAGCGATTTTGCAGCAGGCTGGCTTAACTCGTTAATGCGAAAAGTTATATCTAGTTTCGCAGTTGCAATATCCGGCATAGGCTTTGCTCTTCGGACTCAAAGTCATATGCGGTTTCACGCAATTGCCGCCGCAGTGGTGTGCTGTTTAGGTTTTATGCTATCACTTAAGCCGCTTGAATGGGCGATTATTTTAATGGCGATCGCCCTCGTGATAAGTGCTGAAATGGTAAATACGGCAATTGAACAGGCGGTTGATCTAGCAAGCCCCAATATTCATCCAGTAGCTAAAGCTGCTAAGGATGTTGCTGCTGGGGCGGTGTTAGTTGCTGCTGCAATTTCTGCAATTATAGGGCTGCTCATACTTGGGCCGCCCTTATGGCATTTAATAATGGATTAAAAAACGGGGAATGGCGGGATATTTATGGTGGTTTTTGAAGGATTGTCGGAGTCTTACACTTCGCTAATGATTTCGGCTAAGGAAGCGATGTCAAGAGCATACGTTCCTTATTCAAATTTCCAGGTTGGAGCAGCACTGCTTGACGATGAGGGCCAAGTCCATTATGGTTGCAACATAGAGAACGCAGCTTACAGTCCAACAAACTGTGCGGAGCGTACCGCATTATATCGCGCAGTAGCGGATGGAAAGCGACCAGGACAATTCCAAGCAATAGCTGTTATTGGCGATACGGATACTCCAATCGCGCCATGCGGCGTTTGCCGCCAGGTTCTAGTTGAGCTATGTCCGCCAGAAATGCCTGTCATTATGGGGAATTTAAAAGGTCAATGGACGATCTCAACCGTTTCAGGCATATTGCCGGGTGCCTTCACGCCGGCTTCATTAGATAATAGGGAGCGTTAAACAAGAATATGAATCAAAAAACATCAAATGAACGCAGCAACAAAAAATTTCGGTCCGGTTTCGTAGCTATAATCGGCAGGCCAAATGTTGGTAAATCAACGTTGATGAACCATCTTATCGGTCAAAAAATTGCGATTATGTCAGATAAACCGCAAACGACACGGAATAAAATTCATGGTGTTTATACGACAAATGACACACAAATCGTGTTTCTTGATACACCTGGTATTCATAAACCACAATCCAAGCTTGGGAATTATATGATGYAAACCGCGGAAAGCGCGCTTCGTGAAGTGGAAGCAGCGCTCTTTCTAATCGATGCGTCAGAGGGACTAGGCGGCGGTGACCGTTTTATTATTGAACAGCTGAAAAAAGTGAAAACACCTGTTTTCCTAGTAATGAACAAAATCGATAAAGTAGAGCCTGAACAGCTTCTGCCGATGATTACACAATATAATGCATTGCATGAATTTGCGGAAATTATCCCAATTTCAGCGCTTAAGGGTAATAATGTGGAAACCTTGCTTGAACAGCTGACACGTTATTTGCCAGAAGGACCACAGTATTATCCAGCAGATCAAATTACTGATCACCCTGAGCAATTTGTTTGTTCGGAGCTTATTCGCGAGAAAATATTGCATATGACGCGTGAAGAGATTCCACATTCAATCGCAGTGACCATTGAGGATATGCGCGTAAAGGAAAATGGAGTCGTCTATATCGGCGCTGTTATTTTTGTAGAGCGTGATTCTCAGAAGGGTATCATCATTGGCAAAAAAGGTGATTTGCTGAAGGAAGTTGGCAAACAAGCGCGAAAAGATATCGAAGCGCTCCTTGGCTCACGCATCTTTCTTGAGCTGTGGGTAAAAGTGAAGAAGGATTGGCGCAATCAGGAGCGTGTGCTGAAGGATCTTGGTTACCGGAACGAATAAGCATAATTGACGTATTTTGTTAAGGATAGACATGAGCGGTTTATCGCATCCTATTAACGTCTGAAGCAGCATTTCAGGGGACGGAAAGGGATGAATACGTATGCGGAATTTTTCGTGGAAGTATTTTACGTTGACCGGGGATGTCGAGTCTTTCATGTTATACAAGGAAATACACCAATACGGAGCAGAAGGCAGCTCCGATGCGTTAGTAGGAAATCAGGATGAGCTTGCCGAGCTGGACCTCGAGGACACATCTGTCTAACGTATCAATGGCATTATTTGAATCGGTTGATCAAGTATAGAGCTTTTGTGTTTTTAACAGCTAAACGTATGTTTGCCGCCATGGGACGGTAAACATACGTTTCTGCTTTCAGGGGAGAGTTTGCATTATGTTGTATCGTGTCGAGGGAATTGTGCTGCGAAGCATGGATTACGGGGAAGGCAATAAAATTGTTACTCTGCTGACGAAGACAAATGGAAAAGCGGGTGTACTTATACGCGGAGCGAAAAAGGTGAAAAGCAAACATTCTTCGCTCGCGCAGCCGTTTACATATGGAGAGTTTGTTTATTTCCGAAGCAGCGGGCTTGGCACGCTTAATCATGGTGAGATTATTGAATCTCACCATGTTTTGCGTGAGAAGCTTGATTTGGCTGCTTATTCCTCTTACGTAGCAGAATTGACGGATCGTTCAATACAGGACGACGAGGCAACGGGTTTTCATTTTGAGCAGCTAAAAGCATGTCTTTCTGCACTTCAAGAAGGCAAAGACCCGCAAATCGTTTCTCATCTTTATGAAATGCGCATTTTGGATTTGTCTGGTTATGCTCCTGCACTTGATGAGTGTGTAAGCTGTGGAAACGTTGTTGGTCCTTTTAAACTTTCTCCCTATGCGGGTGGAATATTATGCTCAAGATGTACTGGTAAAGATCCTCATGCGATTTCGCTAGGGGAGGGTGCTTATAAGCTGCTTCGTTTGTTCCGCAGGATGGATATGAGAAGACTTGGTTCAATTCAAGTGAAGCCTGAGACAAAAGCAGAGCTGAAAATTGCTATGCGTAAGCTGTTAGATACTCATTTAGGAATGCAGTTGAAATCGCGTAATTTTCTTGATCAGCTCGATAAATTGATGTAAAGAAATTCATTTCTTGAAATGGGTGCTTTTGGTTTGTTATCGGTCTCAAGACGGAGGGAAGGCTCATTCCTCTGCATGATTTCATCATCTAAGAAATTGATTTATGATAGATGAGGTTGTTTGAGATTCATAGTAATTGGAGGGGTTGACCTGATGTCTACAGGACAAAATAGACTGGGCTTTGTCGTGGCCGGACTTTTGCTTGGTATACTGGTCGCATCAATCGATAATACGATTGTATCGACAGCAATGGCAACGATTGTATCCGATCTTGGCGGCTTGGACAAATATGTGTGGGTTACATCTGCATATTTGGTAACAGAGATGGCAGGCATGCCGATTTTTGGGAAATTGTCTGACATGTATGGGAGAAAACGTTTTTTCGTTTTAGGTATTTCTTTATTTCTAATCGGCTCTGTTCTTTGCGGAACGGCTGAATCGATTACGCAGCTGACCATTTACCGTGCTATTCAAGGTATTGGCGGCGGTGCGATGATGCCAATTGCCTTTGCAATCGTATTTGACATTTTTCCAGCAGAGAAACGCGGTAAAATGGGTGGATTGTTCGGTGCTGTATTTGGTACCTCAAGCTTGTTTGGACCGCTTGCAGGCGCATACTTAACGGAATATATCAATTGGCGCTGGATCTTTTACATCAATGTACCCATTGGTCTTGTGGCACTTGCTTTTATCGTTATTTATTACAAAGAGTCGCTTTCTCATTCCAAGCAAAAGATCGACTGGTGGGGAGCAACGACACTTGTGGGCTCTATCGTCTGTCTCATGTTTGCACTCGAGCTCGGTGGAACTGAGTTTGCTTGGGATTCAGTGCAAATTATTGGTTTATTTGCTGGCTTTGCGGTTTTACTCGGCATCTTTCTTTTCGTGGAAACCAAGGCAGCAGAACCAATTATTTCGTTTAATATGTTCAAACAAAGACTGTTTGCAGCAAGTACGGGAGCGGGCTTATTCTACGGAGCGGCGTTTATTACAGCAGCTTTATATATCCCGATGTTTGTCCAAGGCGTATTCGGCGGAACAGCGGTTAGTGCAGGTTTAACTTTACTGCCTATGACCTTGGGATCAGTTATTGCGGCGCAGCTCGGTGGTTTATTAGTCAACAAAATGTCCTATCGCAGCGTCATGATGATTTCAGCTGTTATATTTATTACAGGTATTTTCTTGCTATCCACCATTACGCCGGAAACAACAAGGTTTATGTTGTCCGTGTATATGTTCTTAACTGGGTTTGGTATCGGCTTCTCATTCTCTGTGCTTGGAATGTCCTCCATTCATGGATTCGATATGCGGCAAAGAGGAAGCGCCACATCTACGATGTCCTTCATTCGTTCATTAGGCATGACAGTAGGGATTACGGTATTCGGCATTATTCAGCGCAACCACTTTACAAAGGGTATGACAGATGCTTTCGCAGGTGGAGAAGGAGCGGCTCCGATGACGGAAAATGCACGTGAGCTGTTATCACCGGAGAAGCGCGCAGAAATACCGGCTCCAGTCATGGAGAAGATTGTTGCCGCTTTGTCAGATTCAGTATCTACCACGTTTGTTTGGTCTATTGTTCCCGCAGGCTTAGCATTAGTTTGTGTTTTGATGATGGGGAATACGGGTATGAAAGATATTATCGGCAAACGTGATGGAAAAACGGCTAATACAGATGAGATTCGTGCACATTAGCGGCTTTATTATGATACCTAGGAACGATGTTTGACAATTGGCATAAAGAAGCATAAAATAATGCAATATGAATATTGGGCATTGATGGAGAAAGTAATCGTTTTAAGCCGACTAGGTTAGCGAGCTGGGGAAAGTGAAAGCCCAGACGGTCAAAACGATGAAAAGGCACTCCGGAGTCGTATACAAGCAAAGAGGGTTTGCTCTTAAGGAGCTGACCAAGTAGGGTGGAACCGCGGGATTACAACTCTCGTCCCTACGTCTGGGAGCAGGCGTAGAGACGGGAGTTTTTTGCGTATAAACACCTTTGCCTGCTTCGCTTTTACGGACACAAAACAGAGGAAGAAGGAGAGGGTCAGATATGAATTTTCAAAAAATGATTTTGACTTTGCAGCAGTTCTGGGCTGAACAAAATTGTATTCTCGTACAGCCTTATGACGTTGAGAAGGGTGCAGGAACGATGAACCCTATGACGTTTCTACGCTCGATTGGTCCTGAGCCTTGGAATGTTGCCTATGTGGAACCATCAAGACGTCCAGCGGACGGTCGATACGGTGAGAACCCAAACCGTTTATACCAGCATCATCAATTCCAAGTTATTTTGAAGCCATCGCCTGACAATATTCAGGAGCTTTATTTGGAAAGCTTGAAGCAGCTAGGCATTGATGCACTTGAGCATGATATCCGTTTCGTTGAGGATAACTGGGAATCACCTACTCTAGGCGCTTGGGGTTTAGGCTGGGAAGTATGGCTGGATGGCATGGAAATTACGCAATTCACTTATTTCCAACAGGTTGGCGGCATTGATGCTAATCCTGTCGCTGTAGAGATCACATATGGTATGGAGCGTTTGGCTTCTTATATTCAACAAAAAGAGAATGTTTTTGATTTGGAATGGGTTGAAGGAGTAACATACGGTGACGTCTTCAAACAACCAGAGTATGAGCATTCCAAATATACATTCGAGACATCGGATACAGCAATGCTGTTCTCTTTATTTAACATGTATGAGCAGGAAGCTCAAAAAACGATGGAGCATCATCTTGTGTTTCCAGCGTACGATTACGTATTAAAATGCTCGCACACCTTTAACCTGCTCGATGCGCGCGGCGCAATCAGCGTAACGGAGAGAACGGGCTATATTACACGGGTAAGAAATTTAGCGCGTGCTTGCGCATCGACATACTACGAGGAAAGAGAACGTCTTGGATTCCCTTTGCTGAAGAAAGGAGTGGAGCAGCATGACTAGAGATTTGTTGCTTGAAATCGGACTTGAGGAAGTGCCTGCTCGTTTCGTGCGTGGTGCGATGAACCAGCTAAAAGATAAAATGGTGAAGTGGCTTTCGGACTCAAGAATTGAACACGGCGCAGTAAATGTGTATGCTACACCACGGCGAATTGCTGTTCTAATCAACGACGTAGCTGAGAAGCAAACGGATATGAATGAAGAAGCTAAAGGCCCTTCTCGTAAAATTGCTCAAGACGACCAAGGCAATTGGAGCAAAGCTGCTCTTGGATTTGCTAGAAGCCAAGGCGTTGAGCCTGAACAGCTGTATTTCCAAGAACTAGCTGGCGTTGAATATGTTTATGCTACCAAAAGCAGCATCGGTACAGACACAGCAGCGGTACTGCCAGATGGCTTGCTCAGCTTGATTACTTCGATGTCTTTCCCGAAAAATATGCGTTGGGGCAATCACGAGCTAAAGTTTGTTAGACCGATCCGCTGGTTGGTTGCACTATTTGGTCAAGATGTGATTCCTTTTGAAATTACTGGGGTACAAACTGGAAATACAACACGCGGACATCGTTTCCTCGGCAATGATACTACTGTGCAAGAACCTGCGCAATACGTTGAGCGCCTGCGTGAACAGCATGTTCTTGCTGATGTCAGTGAACGTGAAGAGCTGATTGTAGCTCAGATCGATCGTCTAGCCAAAGAAAAAGGCTGGGAGATTGCAATCAAGGAAGATTTGCTTGAAGAGGTTGTTTTTCTAGTTGAATATCCAAACGTATTGTTTGGCGGCTTCGACCCAGCTTTTCTACACATTCCGCAGGAAGTGCTTATTACATCGATGCGTGAGCATCAACGGTATTTCCCGGTATTCAACAGCGAAGGTGAGCTTCTTCCGTTTTTCGTTACGGTTCGCAACGGCGATCTTAAGTCGATCGAGCTAGTATCGAAAGGCAATGAGAAAGTACTGCGCGCAAGACTTTCGGATGCCAAATTCTTTTATGAAGAAGATCATAAGCTGACGATAGAGCATGCTCTTTCGAAGCTTGAGAATATCGTATATCACGAAGAGCTAGGCTCAGTAGCTGACAAAGTAAGACGCATTCGTGCAACAGCTGATCTTCTGAGTAAGCATTTGCTGATCGATGAGCAAACGTCCAGCGACATTAGCCGCTCCGCTGATATTTGCAAATTCGATCTCGTATCCCAAATGGTTTATGAATTTCCTGAACTGCAAGGCATTATGGGGGAAGATTATGCTCTTAAAGCAGGAGAGCGAGCTTCAGTGGCGAAAGCCATTAATGAACATTATCAGCCGCGTTTTGCCGGAGATCTAGCTCCATCTGAATTAACAGGAGCCATCGTAAGCTTAGCGGACAAAATCGATACAATCGTTGGTTGTTTCTCGATCGGCATCATTCCGACAGGCTCTCAAGATCCTTATGCCCTTCGCAGGCAAGCAGCAGGTATCGTTCAAATTATTTTGGCGCACGGCTTGAAGCTGGAGCTAAACGATTTGTATGATGCGGCGCTATCCGTACATGAGAACCGCAGCCTTAAACGCGACGGTGCTGAAATCCGCAAAGATCTTTCTGATTTCTTTGCGCTTCGCGTTAAGAACGTATTGTCTGAGCAAGGTGTTCGTTATGATGTTGTAGATGCCGTTATGGCTTCTGGTTTTGCAGATCTGAAATCGACCATCGAGCGTGCGAGCGTCGTTCAAGCGCTTGCTGCAAGCAGCGATCGTACTGAATTTAAGCTAACTGTCGAGCAGTTTAACCGTGTCAGCAATCTGGGTTCCAAAGCTGCTGGTGCAGCGGTTGATCCAGCTTTGTTCGCAGAACAGGTGGAAACAGAGCTGTATCAAACATGGCTAGCGCAGCGTCCAACGTTTAAACAAGCGATTGATGAGGGAGATATTTCAAGAGCGGTACAATCTTTATCATCGTTGAAGCCGTTTATTCATAACTATTTTGAGAATGTTATGGTCATGGCACCTGATGAGGCTGTTCGTGCGAATCGATTGTMAACGCTTGCTGGTATCGCAGAAGATATTGCGATTATCGCAGATTTCTCGAAGCTCGTTTGGTAATTGAGTCCGTAAGGAGGATGATAGATCATGTCTCGTTCTAATCCCGAAGTAATCGTATATGTCGTCTCCGATGCAGCTGGTGATACAGGGGAGCTTGTTGTACGCGCAGCAATCGCGCAATTTCATCCACTTCATACCGATATCCGCAGAGCCCCTTTTGTAACGGAAGAGGCAGGCTTGCTGCGAATTATTGAGCAGGCGCAGCAAGTTGATGCAATAGTGATCTATACACTTGTTATTCCGCATCTTCGCGACAGCATGAAAAAGTTTGCAGAGGCATACAGCGTTACCGCGATCGATCTTTTGGGATCTTTTATCGAGACGCTGGAGAAGCGGACTGGGCGGAAATCACGACAAGAGCCTGGTCTTAATCATGTGCTTGATGCCAATTATTTCAAAAAGGTAGATGCTGTAGAATTTGCGGTAAAATATGATGACGCGAGAGATACATCCGGCGTACTAAAAGCAGATATTGTACTCGTTGGCGTATCACGAACGTCAAAAACGCCTTTATCGATGTACCTCGCGCATCAGAAGTTCAAAGTTGCTAATGTGCCGCTAGTCCCTGAGCTAAAGCCGCCGGACGAATTGTTTAAGCTGCCAAAACGCAAAATAATCGGGCTTACAATAGGTGTTCCTTACTTAAATACAATACGCAAAGAACGCCTTAAAGCACTTGGCTTACCGAATAATGCATCTTATGCGACTCCTGATCGTATTGAAAAGGAACTGCTTTATGCCGATACTATTATGAAGCAGCTAGGCTGCGTTGTGATTGACGTATCACATCGAGCCGTTGAAGAGACAGCAAGTTTGATTATGGAATATGTACGTTTGCCATAATGTCAAGCGGAAGGATTTTTTAGAGTTATGCCGTATATAATAGTATAGGAAAAGAATTTGAAACCGAGCGGTGATTTTCTATTCGTCAACAAAAACCTACCATTGTGGTCGATGCGGATGCATGTCCGGTAAAAACGGAAATAGGTGAAACGGCAAGACTCTTTTCTGTAGCAGTACTTATGGTTGCTTCTCACGACCATCGGCTGGAGCCTCAGCCAGGAGTAGATATTGTACAGGTGGACCGAAGCAATCAATCTGTCGATCTATACATTGTGAACCATATTGTGCGTGGAGATATTGTCGTTACACAAGATTTTGGACTGGCATGCATAGCAATCGGCAAAGGCGCTGTCGTATTGTCTCCTCGCGGAGAACAATATACCGATGAGAACATTGATTATTTGATGGAACGTAGACACGAACTTGCGAAACGTCGCCGTACCGGAGGCAAAACAAGAGGGCCAAAAGCGATGAACAACGACGATCGTGCACGGTTTCAACAAAAGTTGACAAAAGTTTTACGAAATGAGCAGGAGAACCATGACGTATAGCGAATATTATTTACGTGTTACTAGGATGAAGGTGATGAACGATGACATACGGTAATAAAATACCGGAAGAGGTCATTGATGCGGTTCGCAAGCATTATGACATCGTAGAGACGGTCGGGAAATATGTTCATCTCACGAAGCACGGCAAATATATGAAGGGGTTATGTCCGTTCCATTCGGAGAAGACTCCCTCATTTACAGTGACGCCGGAGCTCCAAATTTACCATTGCTACGGCTGCGGTAAGGGCGGCAACGTTATTCGTTTTTTTGAGGAAATGGAAGGTTATTCGTTTCCTGAAGCTGTTCGAGTGCTGGCGATGGATGCGGGAATGCCTGTAACCTGGGCATCACCAGATGGAGTGAAATCCACGCCGCATGATGCAGACCGAGCCAAGATCATTGAGGCGCATGAGCTGACAATTAAGTTATATCATCATGTGCTGAATAACACGAAGCAAGGACAAGCGGCAAAGCAATATTTGCGGGATCGCGGACTTAGTGATAAGCTGATTGATCATTTTATGATTGGTTACGCTCCTGAGGAATGGGACTTGCTGGCCCGGTTTTTAACGAATCGTGGATTTGATCTTGCATTGATGGAAAAAGGCGGATTGCTTTCGGCTAAATCTGACGGGAGTGGATATGTGGATCGGTTTCGAAATCGCATTATGTTTCCGATATGGGATCGAGACGGCAAAGCTACCGCGTTTGCGGGTCGCATTATAGGCGAAGGACAGCCGAAATACTTGAATACCTCGGAAACGATGCTGTTTACGAAAAGCAGAACACTTTACAATCTGCACTATGCGCGGCCATCTATTCGAAAGAGTAAGCAAGTTGTATTGTTTGAAGGTTACATGGATGTCATTAAATCATGGAGCGCTGGCGTAAAAAATGGAATTGCCACGATGGGAACGGCTTTGACCGAAGAACATTGCGCTATTCTAAAACGACAAGCCGAAGAAGTCATTGTATGTTATGACGGTGATGATGCAGGACAAGCAGCAGCATTCAAATCAATTCCGATGCTTGAAAGCGCAGGCCTCAAAGTATCGGTGGCGATGCTTCCGAAAGGAAAGGATCCCGATGATTATATAAGCGAATATGGTCCGGAGTATTTCTTGCGAGAGATAATGGATCAGCCGGTATCGGTGACAAAATTTAAGCTTATATATTCAAGGAAAAACCATATACTGCTAAAAGAAGAAGGTAGAAAGAACTATCTGCTTGAGGCGGTACAAATTGTTGCAGAGCTTGATTCTTCAACGGAACGCGAAGTCTACCTGAAGGAAATTTCACGAGAGTTCGAAATCTCACTGGATGCTTTGAAACAGGACTGTCATCAAATTAGACAGGAGCTGCAAAAAAAGAA
Organism: Paenibacillus sp. 01T424; assembly: GCF_056398745.1. Taxonomy (NCBI): domain Bacteria; kingdom Bacillati; phylum Bacillota; class Bacilli; order Caryophanales; family Paenibacillaceae; genus Paenibacillus; species Paenibacillus sp. 01T424. The sequence continues at coordinate 72,352 of NZ_JBFTPZ010000026.1, forward strand.
ACCGCAAGGGGATAATAACGACAATTCGTGGAATAATGGTAGGAATGAAAAGCCCCGAAAGTCTGGACCACCTACTCTTTTGCCTGCTTACACACATGCAGAACGAAGGTTGCTGCACGTTATGATGCGGGATCGAGAGGTAGCGCAATCGGTTCATGAACGACTCGGCGATGCGTTTAATGTAGAGGATCACGCAGCTCTTGCTGCTTATTTATACGCTTATTTTGCTCAAGGCTATGATCCGGATGTCAGCCGCTTTATTGCAACGCTGCATGATGACCGATTAGAACGTACAGCTGCATCGATTTTGATGATGGACGGTGACTTTCCGTTCGATGATACGACGATGGACGCATATATCCAAGACATTATTAAAGTACCGCAGTATCGTGATATTGAACGCAAGAAAGAAGAAATGGTGCGTGCTGAGCGTACCGGAGATTTTTTGGCAGCAGCACAAATAGCAAGTGAGATTATAACCCTAGAGAGACAGCTCAAAGGACGACAGGAAGATCGTTTCTAGGGGGGAGGGAGTCGGAATATGGCGAATGATCAACATACTGAACTAGATACCGAACAAAAACTGGATCATGTGAAGGATCAATTGATTGAGCAAGGCAAAAAGAGGTCATCTTTGACGTATAAAGAAATTATGGATAAGTTGGCTCCGTTCGATCAAGACCCTGAACAAATTGATGAATTTTTCGAACAGCTCGATGATTTTGGGATTGAGGTACTGAACGAAAATGACGAAGAAAATCCACTCGCTGCCCAAGGGGAAGAGCAAGAGCGCGAACAGGACGACTTTAACTTTGATGATGATCTAGCTTTGCCGCCGGGTATAAAAATTAATGACCCGGTACGTATGTATTTGAAAGAAATCGGTCGGGTTCCACTTCTTTCTGCAGATGATGAGGTTGAACTTGCACAACGTATCGAGAATGGTGACGAGGAAGCAAAACGTAGACTTGCGGAAGCGAACCTGCGGCTTGTTGTCAGTATTGCGAAACGTTATGTAGGTAGAGGTATGTTGTTCCTTGATTTGATTCAAGAGGGCAATATGGGACTTATTAAAGCAGTTGAGAAGTTTGACCATCAGAAGGGCTTCAAATTCAGTACGTATGCAACATGGTGGATTCGTCAAGCGATCACTCGCGCCATTGCTGACCAAGCACGAACTATTCGTATCCCTGTTCATATGGTGGAAACGATTAACAAGCTCATTAGAGTATCACGTCAATTGCTCCAAGAACTTGGACGCGAACCGACACCGGAGGAAATTGCTGCGGAGATGGAGCTAAGCACCGAGAAGGTTCGTGAGATTATGAAGATCGCACAAGAACCGGTATCGCTCGAAACTCCAATCGGGGAAGAAGATGATTCTCACCTAGGTGATTTCATTGAAGACCAAGAAGCTCTTGCTCCAGCAGATGCTGCTGCGTATGAGCTGCTTAAAGAGCAACTGGAAGATGTGCTCGATACATTGACTGAAAGAGAAGAAAATGTACTTCGTCTTCGCTTCGGACTTGATGATGGACGCACGAGAACGCTTGAGGAAGTTGGCAAAGTATTTGGTGTTACGCGTGAGCGTATTCGTCAAATTGAAGCCAAAGCACTTCGCAAACTGCGTCATCCAAGCCGCAGCAAACGTTTGAAAGATTTCCTCGAATAAAAAAACTTGATGTTTAGTATATTGACCTTTCTGCTCGTRCAGCGAGGTCTTTTTTCTAAAATGCCAACCTCATACATACGGACTTGTGCAGGCAAGACAAGTCGACCGAAAGGATAGCGGGATTTTATGAATCAGGATCGTCGGCAAATTATCGTGAAAGAAATTGATCATTGGCGCCGAAGCAAGCTGCTGCCAGATCAATATTGTGACTTTCTGCTGAATTTGTATGCTGATCAAGATACGATCCAAACAACTAAAGAACAGCATCATACAGTTGGAAAAGCAATCGCCGCAGTACAACGAGCTACAGGTATGCAATGGCTACTTACATTTGGAACTTTTACCTTAATTTCCTTTGTTGTGCTTTATTTTAACGAATTTCATCCGTTATTGCAAATGGCTGTTGTGGTCGGCGCGGTGGCTGTTTTTTTACTTACGGGACAGCGACTTCGCAGCCGCAACGAGTCGGCTGGATTGGCAATAACAAGTACGGGAATGCTCCTCCTTCTAGGCGGGGGATTGTATATGTTGAATCTGCATGCTTTTGATCATTGGGGCTGGAAAACAGGCTTATTAGCCTTTTGTTCGATCTTTTGGGTTGTTTACGGAATAAAGGCTCGCATTCCTGCCCTTCATTTAAGTGGATGGTTGGCGGCTATACTTGTTTATGCGTGGCTGCTGTCACAATTTATGCTGGATTCGAAATGGTATGAGGTGCAGCTGTACTGGCTGCCTATCGCTTGTTTATTTGGCTGGAGCAGTTGGTTTGTACATCGCTGGTCGAAGCCGGTATCTGCTGTTTTGTTTGCAACCTGCGCGCTCGTGTGGTTTATGCCTGAGCTATACTCGGTCATGTTCGTAAATGACGCGATTCTGTTGCAGCTGCAGCTTATTGTCAAAATAGCGATAGGCGGCATAATATTATTTTCAATGCGAAAACAATGGATGGTGTGGGTTGTATAATGTTAAAACTATCAAGGCGTCTGCAGAAGATTGCAGATTACGTAACCACGGGCTCGCGTGTAGCTGATATAGGCTCGGATCATGCGATGCTCCCCGTATATTTGCTGCAAATCGATAAGTGCCCTACAGCGATCGCAGGAGAGCTGAACCTCGGTCCCTATGAGGCAGCGAAGAAGCAAGGTGCTGCTGCTGGAATGACTGCTCGTTTGACAGTGCGGCAAGGCGATGGCCTGAACGTGCTTCAGCCTGGTGAGGCTGACACGGTCACAATCGCCGGTATGGGCGGCAGCCTTATGAGCGATATATTGGAGGCAGGCCATGCGGCGGGCAAGCTAGAAGGGGTTGTAGAGCTTGTGCTGCAGCCTAATGTAGGTGAAGAAGTCGTACGCGAATGGCTATTGAAGCATAATTGGTATTTGGCTGCAGAAAGCATTCTCGAAGAAGACGGAAAAATTTATGAAGTGATGCACGCCATACGTGTATTGGATGCTAAAGCGCGCAATAGCGAGCTTTATGATGGCAGCTTCTTGAAGGTTAAGCTTGCGGCTGACAAGCTATTTGGTGTTTTGAAGCAAATGGGTCCGTATTTGCTCCGTGAGCCGCAACCTGTATTGCTTAAAAAATGGCGTCATGAGCTGAATAAGCTTGAGCGTATTTGTGATCAGCTGGGTGGATCAGATCTTGCTGAATCAGCGAGTAAACGCGAGCAGTTTCAGGCGGAGATGAACGTGATTGAGGAGGTTTTACAATGCTTGCCAATGGACAAACCGTGATCCAGTTAATGGAGCAGCTTGCGCCTAAGCATTATGCGGTAGAGAATGACAAAATCGGCCTGCAGCTTGGCACATTAAATAAACCGATTAAGAAGATCCTCGTTGCATTGGATGTGACGGATGCTGTTGTTGATGAAGCGATCGAGCAAGGTGCTGAGCTTATTATCGCTCATCATGCGATCATATATCGGCCGCTTGCCAAGCTGGATACATCAACTGCGGCAGGGCGCCTATACGAGAAGCTAATCAAAAACGACATTGCCGTTTATATTTCACATACCAATCTTGATGTGGCAGATGGCGGAATAAATGATTGGCTCGCTGATTTAATCGGTATCGTGCCGGATAACCGCCAGTGTTTGGAGGAAGTGCATACGGATAAGCTGTACAAGCTTGTTGTATTTGTACCAGAGAGCCATCACGAGCAAGTACTTGAGGCTATGTGGCGTGCAGGAGCAGGTAAAATTGGCAGCTACAGCAACTGCAGCTTCAATATAAAAGGGACAGGAACATTTATTCCTGGACCAGGAACGAACCCGTTCATTGGTGAGGAAGGAAAGCTGGAGCGTGCCGATGAGATTCGGATTGAAACGATCGTGCCTCACAGTGTCCACCGCAAAACGGTCCAAGCTATGCTTAAAGCACATCCGTATGAAGAGGTTGCTTATGATTTATATTCAGTCGATTTAAAGGGCAGATCGTTTGGACTGGGCAGAGTTGGCAAGCTAACCGAGCCGAAGACACTGGGTGAGCTTGCAGAGCAAGCGAAGCAATTATTTGATGTTCCAGCGGTGAGAGTCGTTGGAGCACTCGACCGAGTCATTCGCAAAGCCGCTGTACTCGGAGGAGCAGGCGGGAAATATGTACGCCATGCTGTATTTTCCGGCGCTGATGTGCTTGTCACTGGAGATATTGATTATCACACGGCACATGATGCGCTAGCTGCAGGAATGACGATCATCGACCCAGGTCATAACATTGAAAAAGTGATGAAGCAGAAAGTTGCAAATTGGTTGAATGAACAGCTTGTGAGCAGTAAATATGAAACGAAAGCGGTTGCTTYTTCCTTGAACACAGAACCGTTTACTTTTATATAGTTAAATTATTGTTAGATTGGAATGGCATTGAGGGTTGAGCTTTTGTGAAATACCTTGTATACTTAACGATGCCACGGAAAGTTTGACAGACAATCGCTGGCGGCCTTGTTGCCGCGAGAGGAAAGTCCGGGCTCCGCAGGGCAGGATGCTGGATAACGTCCAGTCAGCGCGAGCTGAAGGATAGTGCCACAGAAATGGACCGCCGATGGCCGGCTTTTAGCCGGAACAGGTAAGGGTGGAACCGTGGTGTAAGAGACCACGAGGAGCATAGGTGACTACGTTCCTGGTAAACCCCATCTGGAGCAAGACCGAGAGGACGCCGCAGCCCCTAAGCTGCAGCCTTAGCCTGAGGCGCGTCCGGGTTGGTTGCTGGAGCCGTATAGCAATGTACGGCCTAGATAGATGATTGTCGCTTCATCGTGGGAGGGTCGTTCCCGTTTGGACCACCAGAAGTACAGAACCCGGCTTACGACAAACTTTCCGCACGACCTTACACTTACAAACAAAGAGCACCCATCGCATGCGATGGGTGCTTTATTGTGTTTGCTGAATTACTTCCCGTACTTATTCATAATCCGATCAAGCCTTCTTTTTACCTGATCGGGATAAGTTTGCAGCGCTCCACCGTATTTTGAAGCAGCTTGCAGTGCTTTATCAACATCGATTTCTCCATAGCCAAAATAATCGTCTTTTCCTTTGGCGCCTAAATCTATAGCTGATTTTCTCATAATTTCCATAACCTCAACGTTGGATAGCTCAGGATTAATGGACCGAATCAATCCTGCCAATGCCGCGACATGGGGACTTGCCATAGATGTGCCGGACAATGCTGCATATTGACTGCCAGGATAGGTGCTCGCAATGCTGTCGCCAGGTGCTGCAACGTCTATATAATCGCCATAGTTGGAAAATGAAGCTTTTTCTTTGCTACTGTTGGTAGCCGCAACAGCGAATACTTCCGGATATGCGGCAGGATAACCCGGTCGATCCGTATTATCGTTACCGCTGGCTGCAATCATGATGACGTCATGGTCATAAGCGTATTTAATCGCGTCATGAAGAAAATCTGCCTGCGCATAGTTGCCTAAGCTCATATTAATGACCTTGGCTCCATGATCGACGGCCCAAATAATACCTTGAGCAACGGAATAAGTGGAGCCTGCACCGCTGCTGTCCAATACTTTAACAGGCATAATTTTGTTATACCATGATAAACCGGCAACACCTTCATTATTGTTAACGGTAGCGCCAATGATGCCAGATACATGGGTTCCGTGGCCAACATCATCATCGGGAGCCGCATTTTCGTCTACAATATTTTTGCCTTCAGCAAGCTTTCCCTTCAAATCCGGGTGATTGCTTTGCACGCCGGTATCAAGCACAGCAATAATAACCTTGTCACTGCCTTTAGATAAACTCCAGCCCTTTTCCGTCTCAATTGATGGCAAATTCCATTGGTACTCTGAGTACAAAGCGTCGTTTGGAACGATTGCGGCTGAGCTCTCATTTGTCATATACAAATAATGTGGTTCTGTATATTCGGTATTCCACGTTTGCTTGAAATAACGGACTAGCTGATCCGTTTCAATATTTCTTGAGCGGAAAATAAAAGTATCTCCGACTTGTTTAACCCACTCCGCATTTATATCACGTTTTACCTGTTCAAGCTCGCTGCCCGAAAGAGGCTTAACGAAATGTACAACGACGTCACGAACATGATAATGACTGGCATTACCGTTATCCTCGCCAGTACGAACAGTCGTATCGATCGTTGAGTTTGGTTTCACGGATTCGATTTTGTAATTTCCTTCAGCCGGGTAAGGTACAAGTCTAAGGTTGCGCATTTGATGATGTTCTACGGATTTCAAAATATCTTGTTTGATGACACCGACCACACCGATTCCACTATGCTTGGAGTCTGGCACACCCAGCACCATATAACGGCTGCCATTTTTGGCTGTGAAAGAAGGGGATTCAAACTTGGCCCCTTTGCTAACTTGTGATTTTGCTTCAGAAACATAAGATTTGACTTTCTGATCTTCTGTTTGTGGGAGGGCTCCTCGATCAACGCTGCGATTGCCCGAAATCCAGCTAATATAAGCCATGTGCGCATGCTCATGCATCATATGCTTGATTTGTTGATCAGCTTCGTTTTTTGATCCCATACTGGAGCTCATCAGCTTCTGAAAATCTTTGGAGCACTCCGTGGAGCAAAGCATCGCTGTCGCTTTCATATCGGATTGCAACGCAGCAATTTTGAGCGTATGCTCGCGTTTTGCAGAAAAACTAGACGTTTGCGGCGGTTTTTTGACGTCTTTAGGGGCAAATATCGGCGTCATTGGTATAAGCAGAGCAGCTAAGGCTAAAATTGTAAGGCCACCAATCCATTTTCTATGCATGCCTGAAACCCTCCATTGATCGTTCTAAATTAGAGCTAAGTCTAATCTATAGGTTCGGATTCCAAGGCTTAAAATATGCGAACGAAAGCGTGAATCGCCAGTACCACTTAAATGTAATTTGTGGTACGATAGTGATGATTGTAGTTTTTACGTGTGTTTGGATTATGAAAGGGGAACTACCTATATGCCAACTGCCAACGTCAAAGCACTAACGGAATCAACTCGCACAAAGCTAAAGGATGCGTTAAGCCAACTGGAACCGTTTCTGAATAACAATTCCTTGCCCCAATTAACCGGCGAAGATGATGGAGAAGAAGCACATACTTTTTACAAAGGCCTTTTATCCGATTTGAGACATTTATTGGTCTTTTCTGAAGTCTCGGTTGAAAAGCTGGGAGTATTGCTCAGACGGCCCAATTTTGATACAGATTATGCGGAACGCGTGCTGTATGAGGTTTACCATCAATGCGTAAGCGCGTTTTTCTATCCGAAGAACGAATGTTATTCTGAAGATGGCCGTTATGCTTATACTGGCCAAGATGCGATTCGTTTCCGCTTTAAACCGAATCGTGATTCTCGTGGTATCGTACTTAGTGTTTCCAAGGTTTTTGAAGAACTGCGTGATGAATTAGCGTATTACGAAAATGATTACATGACTCAGCGTCGTATGCAAGGACAAAAATAAGGCAGAATGAATCACCTCCGGTCAGGGAAACTTGATAGTGGAGGTGATTTTTTTATGCCAAAAGGCGTGTCTTGTAGTGTCGCTAACTGCAACTTCTGGAAAGAAGGCAATAATTGTGGAGCTAGTGAAATCAACATCGAAATCGATCAACATGCAGGCGCCAATTTTAAAGAAGAATTTGCTGCGGATGACCTCGGACTATTTCATCAAGATCAAGCTGAACAATCAAAGTCAACATGCTGCCTTACCTTTAAACCAAAGGAGTGAAGGTCGATGGGTAAATATGAAGACGATTATAAACAATTGTTGGATGATCGAGATCGATCGGAACGAACAAGCCATCCAGTTGTGGGGACGGATCGCTTGATTGATGTAAATGAAGAAATGGCTGCTGATTTTGCAATCACCAATCCAGCGGTTCATACAGAGCGCAGAGAAGACCGTTATGTGGAGAGAGAAGAGCGGGCAGATGCCGAGTCCGGAGGTAATGCTCTTGGATGGGTATCACTTGTGTTTGCAATTGCGTCTTGGTTTCTATGGCCTGTACTCATTGGTGCAACATCAGTCGTACTTGGCTTTATAGCATACCGACAAGGCGCACGCGGACTAGGCGGTTGGTCTATGGCGATCGGAGCAATTGCATTAATGTTAAATTTAATTATCATGCCTTTTTATTACGCGATCACCTAACCGAATAAAAAAAAGCTCCTTCCCGGTAAATCGGGATGGAGCTTTTTTTATTTTAGAGCTTGCTCACGGTGCTTTTGTACTTCCACATTCAAAGCAAGCATCTCCCGATCCAGGAGATGAATCATATCGGCAGAGCCTTTGAGCTGCTGTTGTATATGTAGCGGAATTTGCTCATTGAATTTATAATAGATCTTATGCTCGAGACTTGCCCAGAAATCCATGGCAATCGTTCGAATTTGAATTTCTACAAGCACATTTTCAGTTCGATCGGTAAGGAAGACCGGTATCTCAATAAGCAAATGAATGCTCTGATAACCATTTGGCTTCGGGTTGATGACATAATCCTTGAGCTCAACGACGCGCACGTCGCTTTGCTTGCTAATCATGTCGACGATTTGATAAATATCGGTAGAGAAGGAACAGATTACGCGCACACCAGCAATATCCCGAATATGCTCTTTGGCATCCTCAAGAGTGATAGGGAGCCCTTTGCGCTGAAGCTTCTGCATGACGCTCTCTGGCGCTTTGATTCTGGTCTTCATATGCTCGATCGGATTGTAATCATGAATAAATTGAAATTCTTCATTTAGAATGTTAAGTTTTGTTTCTACAGCATCGAGCGCAAATTTATAAGTCAGAAAAAAATGAGCCCATTGCTTTAGTTGATTCGTTTTCATACGCAGATCACTCCTGATATAACAATTATATATATGTGATTATTAGCTGGAACGGTTTCGACATAAGCGAGAATCGTTGTATTATTATAATGGTCGATATTATATGCCAAGTCAAATTTATAGCATACTTAAAAGTCAACAGATGGGAGAGTTAATCATGATCATAGACATTCATAACGTTTCGTGGGAACAAGATAACAATAAAATTTTGGAACAAATAAGCTGGAAAGTAAACGAAGGTGAGCATTGGTGTTTGCTTGGACTGAACGGTTCTGGCAAAACAACATTGCTGAATATGATTAACGGCTACATTTGGCCATCTGAGGGCAGTATGGCTGTACTTGGGAAAAAATTCGGTGAATTTGATTTACGCGAGCTGAGAAAAAGCATTGGTTGGGTTAGTACTTCATTGCAGCAAAAGCTATATGGCTCTGAGACTGCTCTGAAAATTGTTCTTAGCGGCAAATTTGCAACCATTGGACTATATGATCAAACCGATTCTGCTGACATGATCCAAGCAGAAGAATTAATGAGAACACTTGGCTGTACAGCTTTAATGGAGCGAACATACAACACGCTGTCACAAGGAGAGAAGCAGCGAGTGTTGATCGCAAGAGCGCTGATGGCTTCTCCGAAGCTGTTAATACTGGATGAGCCGTGTACAGGCCTTGATGTATTTGCACGCGAGCAGCTGCTCCAAATGATAGCTGCTGTGGCAGGCGAGCAGAATGCTCCTACCATTATTTACGTGACCCATCACGTGGAAGAGATATTGCCTTGCTTTGCAAAAACGCTTTTAATTAAGAAGGGGAAGGTGTTTGCAGCAAATGACACTTCTGAGGTGCTGACATCCGCACTTATGAGTGATTTTTTTGGAGTGCCTGTCCATATCGAGAAGCGTAATAGCCGAAACTGGATTACTGTTGAGGGGGATTTATGGAATTAGTATTGCAAGAGCCGCAGTTTCAGCTGCAGCAGCCTCCTGAGCCAAAAAGATGGAAAAAAATAATGGCTTGGTTAAAAAATCGATTCGAGCTTAGAAATGAACGAGATCATTATATAGCGAGAATTGCTACAGGAAGCTCAGCTCTATTTGCGTCACTAGCGATGACGGCAGCCGCGCTTGGCATGCCGACTGGACTTGGTACGGCTATTGATATTTTACTTTTTTTAATTTTGAATATCGTTGCTATGAGTCTAGCAGCGAACTTGCTATCATTTATATATTCAATGTTGTATTTACCAATACCACGCAGACTTGCGGCTGTATGGACATACGCTTCGATAGAGGCTTATCTGATTTTGTATTATGCAGAGCTTGGCATACTCATGTCGATTATCATTGCGTTAGCTTTTACCATACTAGGGGCTGCTGCGGGCTGTTTGCTCGGTATCCTCTTAAAGTTAAAAATAAAGCGACGGAGCAAATTTTTGATTATGGTGGGAGCAGCTTCTGTTGCAGCGATCAGCTATCTGTTTGTTTATTGGCCAGGAACTGCAGCTATGTCTCAAACGGCTGACGTCGCGCTGGACAGCGATTCCATTCGCAATACAATAAATGCGCCTGATCCAGCTGAGAATGGGAAGTTTGTATTTCAGGCTTTCACTTATGGAAGCGGGCTGGATAAGCATAGAGTCATTTTTGGCAAAGAGGTTGATGTTCGATCTACGGCAGTTGATGCTTCAGCTTATATTACAGAATGGTCAAAACTGAAAACAAAATTTTGGGGATTTGACGAGCATGCTCTGCCTTTAAATGGGCGTGTCTGGATGCCGGAGGGTGAAGGACCATATCCAATTGCACTTATCGTACATGGCAATCATTTGATGGAGGATTTCTCTGATGGGGGTTATGGCTATTTGGGGGAGCTGCTTGCTAGCCAAGGCATAATAGCCATTTCAGTAGATGAGAATTTTTTAAACTATTCCGTTTGGTCTGGTATACCTAATAATGATATGAAAGTACGCGCTTGGGTACTTCTTAAGCATTTGCAGCAAATTAAACAGTTGAACGAAGAAGTCGGCAATCCTTTTACCGGAAAAGTTGACATAAGCAGGGTTGCATTAATTGGTCATTCCCGCGGGGGCCAAGCAGTAGCTATGGCTTCTGATGCGGATCGCTGGTTTAAAGACGACAAAACATTAGAGAGCTTAAATGATGTTGTAATCGAGTCTGTTGTGGCAATTGCACCAACAGATAAGCAAGTCGATAATAAATCGGCTCAGCTGACCGATGTAAATTACTTGACGCTTCAAGGGGCGCGAGATGCGGATGTAAACAATTTTTACGGTGATCGACAGTACAGCAGAACGAAGTTCCAAGAGTCAACAGATAAGTTTAAGGCAGCTCTTTATATCGCGGATGCTAATCACAGTCAATTTAATTCTGACTGGGGGAGAATGGATGAGCGTCCGCCGGGAGGCCTGTTTTTGAGTCGTAAGGAGCTGCTTGCGGCTGAGGACCAGCGTCAAGTTTCCAAAGTGTATGTATCCGCATTTTTGCAAGCTACTTTGCTAGGAGAAAACAGCTATAAGCAGCTTTTTGAAGATTATCGGTCTGGACTTGATTGGCTCCCAAATACAGCGTATACCAATCGGTTTGAATCGTCCGATTTTACAGAGATTGCTAGGTATGATGATGGCAAGCAAAAAACAGCGCTGAAGAATGGCGGCAAGGCGAGTGTTGCTGGAATGATCGATTGGAGCATCGCATCAGCTGAAGACCGCGATGGCAAAAACAAAGGTACAAAAGGAATCGAGCTGGAATGGTCGGAGCCTGGGGCGGAATATGCTTTGGAATTATCGCCAAAAACGATTGATCAAGCCGCAGAAATAACGGAGGGCAATCTTGTATTTTCGATGGCAAATCTTGAACGTGATTTGATCGCTGTAGAGGATAAAGACAAAGCGGATGCTGCTCATAACGAATTAGAACTCTCTGAACCGCCGCCGCTGCCGGTCATAGAGATTGAGCTTACGACGACTGAAGGCGAGAGTATAGAGCTAGGCTTAGATAAAGTGATGCCTGTGGCGCCGCCAACGTATACTGCCTTTATGGCTTTTCCTTGGCTGGAGGAGCGAATTAAGGATGAGAAATATAAAGAATCTTCGGAGCCCATATTTCAAACCTACACGCTGCCGCTTGAGCTGTTCAGCTCAGACGAATTAGCGATAAAAGCGGATGAGATTAGCCGAATTACGTTTCGTTTTGTAAGTGGACCAGGAAAAGTAATGATTGACGATATTGGGTTTACATCATAGTGAGCAAATAGGAAAGCGGGATGCCTGGCAGTTGGCATCCCGCTTTTACAACCTTATATGAATCATAAGTTACGAGCTTGTCCAGATGGCATCAGCCCGGAAGACTTTCCTTTTCTTCTTTAAAGGTAAAGTTTCTTGCAGCATATAAGAATGGTGTCGAACAAAGGGATACGATAAATTTGATGACATAAGTCGATAAGAAAATAGAGAGCCAAAGCTTGCTGCTATAGCCTGGTGCGCCTGCAAAAGCAATGGTGCAAAATATGAACGTATCGACTAGCTGACTTACCATAGTACTCCCATTATTACGAATCCAGAGCTGATTTGGAGCCGGACATAAACGTTTTAAAGTGGAGTAAATTTTGACGTCCAAAAATTGGCTCACAAAATATGCGCATAAGCTTGCTAGTGCAATTCTTGGCATTAGTCCGAATAACGTTTCCATAGCACCTTGAACCTGCAGAGGAAATTCTTCATTTAACGGATTAAAAAGAAGCGCCATCTGCATAATAATGGTCGAAGTAATAAGCGTGAAGAATCCGAACCAAACGGCTCTTTTGGCCGCTTTTTCGCCATACTTTTCATTAAGAAGATCTGACGCCAAGTAGATAGTTCCGTACATCGTATTGCCAAGCGTTATAGCAATAATCATGCCGAAGGCATGGATATCGATTGTTTTGACGACTTGAATGTTGGCTAACACGGTAGCCATTCCTATCCAAGCGTAAATGCCTACCCGGCCAAAAAAACGATACGAAAGAAGAAATAACGAAAAATGCACGAGCATGAAGATCGCGCCAAACCATAAATTAAACATGTTGCTTGTTACCTCCTAGTTTTGATAACGCGGGAGTTTTCGAACCGCGAATTGCTTGACTGATAAGACTTCTGAGTTGTTTTTCTGCCTTTGTCATTATAAACGCTTCTTAGGAGCGGAGCAATAACTTTTGATTGTTGTTTCATTTAGGCGGCAGAAGATGGTAAAATGGATGTTACGTTTTAAAACATGGTATGCCAAAGACTTGGTTAACCTTACTAATAGTTAAGGAGTGGTAAAGTGACTAATTCTAACGAACAATTGGAACAAGAGCAGCAGCGTGTCATTGACGTGACGGATCTCATCCGCACTCGGATAGAACAATTCAACAATCAGCTTGGCGGCATACGCGAGGATATCGTTGATTTTCGACGTAATTTTTGGGATGATGTAACACTAAATTTTGAAGATGCGGCGGAATCAGCAGAGTCGCATGCCAGCATGAAGCAGCAAGCAGAGGTACTCTCAGAGCGTGAAAGAAGCCATCGCCATGCTGAGGAACAGCTTAAAACACTTTATAAGCTTGAGCATTCTCCATACTTCGGTCGAATTGATCTTCAGGAGGAGGGGCAGTCCAAATCAGAGCCGATTTATTTAGGTGTAGGCTCCTTGCTGGATGAAAGCGGATATGAATACCTTATCTATGACTGGCGTGCTCCCGTGTCGAGTCTTTATTACGATTATGGCCCGGGTCCTGTGCAGTACGAAACGCCAAGCGGCTCGATTGAGGGCGAAATGTCGCTTAAGCGTCAATTTATTATACGTGATGCTGAAATTCGCAGTATGTTCGACACAGGTGTCACAATCGGGGATGAGCTGCTTCAGGAAGTGTTAGGCAAGCAGTCAGATGCCCAAATGAAAAGCATTGTAGCAACGATTCAACGCGAGCAAAATCGCATCATTCGCAACGAGCGCGCAAGGCTTCTTATCGTTCAAGGAGCTGCGGGCAGCGGAAAAACGTCAGCCGCGCTTCAACGAGTGGCCTATTTGCTTTATCGGTATCGCGGCTGGTTAAATGCGAACCAAATCGTTTTATTCTCACCAAACCCAATGTTCAACAGTTATGTGGCGACCGTATTGCCCGAGCTTGGCGAGCAAAATATGCAGCAAACGACCTATCAGCAATATCTCGAGCACAGGCTAGGACAAACGTTTGYCCTAGAGGACCCATTCTCACAAATGGAATATACGCTCGCAGCGGTTAATGAACAAGGCTATGATGCGAGAATAGCTGGAATTACTTATAAATCAAGCAATTCGTTCATGCATTTGATTGATCACTATGCAGCCGAGCTTGGTCAAGAGGGGCTAGCTTTTAAAGCAATTACGTTTATGGGACGAAAATTGATTTCTGCAGCAGCAATTTCGGAGCAATTTTACAGTTTGGAGCGTTCGTCTTCCATTGGAAACCGGATACGCCTTACGGCGGAATGGATACTGAAAGAGCTGACGCGGTTAAGCCGCGAGGAACGGGATCAGGACTGGGTTCAGGAACAGATCGAGCTTCTGGATCAAGAGGCGTATGCGAAGGCGTTTGAAGATCTGGAACGGAAAAAACATTTTGCAGGAAACACATTTGACGATTTTGACGCTGAACGTGATTATTTAGCCGCGATGGTTGTGCAGAAAAAATTCAAGAAGCTGCGCAGACGAGTGAAGCAATTATTGTTTTTGGATGTGCCGGCGATTTATAAGAGACTATTCGAGGATAATGCGAATATGTTGGAGCGATTTAAAAACAGCGATCATCAATTGCCTGAAAAATGGAATGAAATTAGTGAGCAAACGATTGCAAAGCTCAATCAGAAAGAGATTTATTATGAGGATGCTACTCCGTATTTATATTTAAAAGAAAAGCTTGAAGGATTTCAAACGAATACATTGGTTAAACATTTATTTATTGATGAAGCGCAGGACTATTCACCTTTTCAATATCACTATTTAAAACGTATTTTTCCCAACTGCAAAATGACCGTGCTGGGTGATCTCAATCAGTCCATATTTGCTCACGCTGTAACAGGTAATGGCTTCGAGCCGTTATCAGAGCTGTATAGCGAGGAGGAGACAGAGAAGATCATTTTAACAAGAAGCTATCGCTCGACGAAGCCGATTGTGTCATTCACGAGTCGGATGATTGAAGGCGGTGATCAAATTGAGGCCTTCAACCGAGATGGCGCTGAACCAACAATCACTAAAGCAGATAGCGAAATGCAGCTCATAGAGGGAATGCAGGAACGAATGAATCAGCTGCTGCTGGGCGGTTATCAATCGATTGCGGTCATATGTAAAACGGCGGAAGAAAGCAAACGCATGCATGCGTCTTTGCAGCCATACTTTCCTAAGCTCCGCCTTGTAGAAAAGGAAACCGTTACGTTTGAAAAAGGAATTATTGTGATTCCTACTTATTTAGCCAAGGGCGTCGAGTTTGATGCAGTTGTCATTAGCAATGCTAGCAATGAGATCTATTCACGCGAAAGCGAAAGAAAGCTGTTTTACACGGCGTGTACGAGAGCGATGCATGAGCTCCATATTTTCCATACGGGAGAGCTCACGCCGTTCATCAGATAACCTTATTTTCTAATCTCTGACCAAATATCATGAACATCCACTTGAAGCTCCGAAGCTATCAGCTCTGCTGTAAGTCTTTGGGGCTTCAATATTTTCCCGTTGCGGAGCTTGGAAATGGTTTGAATGGAAATACCGGTTGATGAGGATAGATAACCGACGGTTATATCTCTTTTGGCCATCCATATGCGCAGTTTCATCGAAGCTTCGATACAATCATCGACAGGACGCAGATCCCAGATGACGAATGCAAACTCAAGCACGTCGCCAAATCCGTCAATAATAGGTGTAAACGAAACGGACAACTCAAACTCGATCCCGCTTAGCTTGCTTGTCTTAATCGTAATACTCCGCTCTTTTTTTTGCAGGTGAGCCTCTTGTATTATTTTTAAAATTTTACCATGATCCGTTTCCGCAATAAATTGCAGCAGGGTTTCGTCCTGCATTTGCTGGTTAGGCTCAATTTGAAAGGGAGCAAGCCTGTCTCTTAGAAAACGCACATGATGATGTCTATCAATAATTCCGCTGATCAACACTTTATTTCTTTCTGCTTGCTGTTCAATCCAATTGTATGGTGATAGATCTTCGAATATAATGAAGGCATAAAGAAGTTTATTATCAATGCTCCTTGGCAAAGGCTGCAGGTCAATGCGTACAGAGATTTTTCGTTTCGATTTGGTGTAAATATTAACTTCGCTTCTCATCACTTGCCTTGAAATGTTGATCTTGTATTTATGAAGCAAATAGCTGCTTTTTTTGGATTGCAGCTCTTTTAGCGTATAACCGCATAACCTAAGGAAAGCTTGGTTCGCGTCCTCTATGCGCACCTCTATTTCATTTTGACTCATTAGCAGCATAGGCTGATTCATGATTTGAAAAATATGATTGTAAACCGACAATACGAAACACTCCTCTTAAACCCATTCCACGACCCTATAATCAAATAAAAGTATAAAATAGTCGTTCTAAACAAACAAGTCAATGAATTTGGCATTTCGTATTATGTTTCAAAAGTGTTTCATAAGTTTAATTAATTAAACTTGATCGCTGAAACGATACCTTTATGGTGCAAATAGTCATAAGTTGAATCAAAATCACCTGTAACACTCCGCCAGCAGGCTTTATTCTCATTCGGTTTCCCGATAATATGAAAGCAGACAGCCTCAAGTGGAAAAAAAGAGCAGCAGGCTAACACACAGGGGAGACAGAATATGAACCATTGCATCATAGAAAACTGTACAAAGCCGATCAAAGCCAAAGATTTATGTGCAATGCACCATCAACGTTTGCTGCGTCACGGTGATCCTTCCATTGTAAGACCGCGCAGAGTGAAACAAGTTACAAATTGCAAATGGATTAAATGTACTCAACTCTCAAAAACGAAAGGTTTTTGTGCTAAACATTATTACATACAGCGAACGCTGAGTCCTGAAAAAGATTGATGTTACGTAATCTAACACAGATTAATTATTATTGTCGAAATCTATGAAAACGACTGTGTTTTTTTTCAAAACCATGTATAATGTGGATAAAGTGATTCGTGTTTAGATGATTAAAGTACTTGTAATTAATCATCCAACAGGGGGTGAAACCAAGAATGGTTCAAACGGCGCCTATCGGATTATCCATGAAGGATCTCTATTTATTCAACGAAGGAAGTTCTTATCACAGCTACCGTTTTATGGGTGCGCACCGTGTTCAATTGGATGGTAAAAAAGGTGTTCGATTTACGGTTTGGGCACCAAACGCAGCTGAGGTTCGGGTTATTGGCAAATTCAATAAATGGATTGGCAATCGTCATGCAATGGTAAGAATCGGAACGACTGGCGTTTACAGCTTGTTTGTCCCTGGCATTGGTGAAGGCGAATTATACAAGTATGAGATTGTAACCATAGAAGGCAAAATCATTAGAAAAGCTGATCCGTACGCTTTTTTTGCAGAGCGGCGGCCAGGAACGGCATCCATTGTATCGGATTTAGACGGCTACAAATGGGATGATGCAAAGTGGCAGGAGAAGAAGCGCGAGCTTCCTCCATACACGAATCCGCTGCTCATTTATGAGGTGCATGCAGGTTCGTGGAAAATTAAAGGCAAAGAGGATTATTACACGTACGAGGAATTAGCAGATGACTTGATCCCGTATACAGCTGAAATGGGTTATACGCATATCGAGCTTATGCCGCTGTCTGAGCATCCTCTAGATCAATCTTGGGGCTATCAGATTACGGGCTTTTATGCAGCGACGAGTCGATACGGATCTCCGAAGCAGCTGATGCGATTTGTAGATAAATGCCATCAACATGGACTCGGTGTTATTTTGGATTGGGTTCCCGGTCATTTCTGCAAAGATGATCATGGGTTGCGACTTTTTGACGGTACACCTATTTTTGAAGGAGCAGATCCCAATCGAGCGGAGAAGCCGCTCTGGGGGACGCTTGCCTTCGATTTCGAGAAAAAAGAAGTTGTCAGCTTTCTTATTTCAAATGCCATTTACTGGATGGACTTATTTCACATTGATGGGTTGCGTGTTGATGCTGTCGCTAGCATGATCAATTTACACATGGACAAACCGCCGGAAATGCATACATACAACTACCTAGGCGGCCCAGACAACCTAGATGCTCTCCGCTTCCTTAAGAAGCTTAATGAAACTGTGTTTCATTATTACCCCGATACTTTGATGCTCGCAGAAGATTCTTCCGCATGGCCAGCTGTTACATCACCAACCTACAAAGGCGGCCTCGGATTTAATTTTAAATGGAATATGGGCTGGATGAACGATATGCTGCGTTATATGGCACTGGATCCGGCTGAACGTTCGCATCATCACCATCTCATTACATTTTCACTCCTTTATGCTTTTTCGGAAAACTATGTATTGCCTCTATCGCACGACGAAGTTGTTCACGGCAAACGTTCTCTGCTAAACAAAATGCCTGGAAGCTACGAAGAGAAATTCGCACAATTACGTTTGTTCTACGGCTATTGGATTACGCATCCTGGTAAAAAGCTGTTGTTTATGGGCAGTGAATGGGGGCAGTTCGATGAATGGAAGGACGCCGATATGCTGGATTGGATGCTGCTCGAATATGATCTGCATCGCAGCATGCACCATTATGTGAAAGCTCTTAATCATATCTATACTGATCAGCCTTCATTATGGGAGAGAGACAGCCAGGCGGATTGCTTCGAATGGATTGATGTTCATAATGCAGCACAATCTGTCATATCCTTTATCCGCCGTGGAAATACTGATTTCTCCGTTGTTATTGCTAATTTTTCTAGGAACGATTATAAACAGTTCCGTATTGGTGTTCCAGAGCCAGGTTTCTACAGCTCTTTAATAAATAGCAATGAGAAGCCATATGGCGGAACGGTAACACAGGCACAACAAGGCTACACCAGTGAAAACGTCGCTTGGCACGGTCACAATCAAAGCATTACGCTTCACTTACCCCCCCTGACATTCCAGATCTTCAGCTTAGATCCGGGGAACACAATTTGAGAGGGAGTTGGTGTCCATGGGCCGAAAAGAAATGATCGCTATGCTGCTTGCAGGAGGCGAAGGGAAAAGGCTGGGCGTGCTAACAAAGGATTTAGCTAAGCCTGCAGTCTATTTTGGCGGTAAATACAGAATAATTGATTTTACGTTAAGCAATTGCGCACACTCGGGAATTGACACTGTGGGCGTACTAACGCAATATCAACCGCTGGAGCTCAATCGTTATCTTGGCATTGGCAGTCCATGGGGACTTGACCGCCGTGATGGCGGCATGACCATTTTGCCGCCATTTATGAAACAAAAAGGCGGCGTATGGTATAAAGGCACGGCAAATGCAATTTATCAAAATATGTCCTTTATTGAACCTTACAATCCTGAGTATGTACTTATCATTTCAGGAGACCACATTTACAAAATGGATTATGATTTAATGCTCCAGCATCATAAGCGTTCAGGAGCAGACGTGACGATTGCCGGGATAGAGGTAGATTGGAAAGAAGCAAGCCGTTTTGGTGTTATGCACATCGATGATGAGGATCGAATTACGGCTTTTGAGGAAAAACCGAAAAACCCGACTAGCAACATCGCTTCCATGGGCGTATATATTTTCACATGGTCTGAGCTCCAAAAGTATTTGATTTATGATGAAGCAAGCCGCAGCTCCAGTCACGATTTTGGCAAGGATCTTATTCCAGCCATGATGAGAGACGGGAAACGGCTGCATTCATATCCGTTTAAGGGCTATTGGAAAGATGTTGGTACAATCGAGAGTTTATGGGAAGCGAATATGGATTTACTTGCTGATGAGCCACCGCTTGAGCTTGCCGATGCCGATTGGCGCATTTATTCGGTAAATCCAAATCAGCCAGCACAACATATTGGCGCAAGTGCACAGGTTTCTTCTTCTTTAATAACAGAAGGGTGCATGATTGAAGGGGTTGTTGATCGCTCGGTATTGTTCTACGGCGTTAAAGCAGCCCAAAACACAGTCATTACGGAATCAGTCGTCATGCCTAATGTAAGAATAGGTGAAGGCGCACGCATTTATAGAGCGATTATTGGCGAAGGAGCCGTCATTCAAGCGGGTGTAACGATTGGAAGCCCAGATGATGATGCCATTACCGTTATAGCAGTGGATCAATATGTGACGAACGAACATTTGCTGCAGGAGGTGGAGCACTCATGAAGCATAAAGTCATGGGCGTCATCAATTTAATTCATGAAACTGACGAGCTGGAACATTTAACACAAAGCCGCTGCCTTGCAACTGTCCCCTTTGGCGCGAGATATCGATTGATTGATTTTGTACTGTCGAGCATGGTTAACTCCGGAATCTCCAAGGTTGCCGTTTTTGCGCATACGAAATACCGCTCACTTATGGATCATTTGGGTTCAGGAAAACATTGGGATTTGCAGCATCGTCAAAGCGGATTATTTGTGCTCCCGCCAGCAACTGACGACATTCAAGAAATTAGCCGTGGAGATTTGTACCATTTCTATCAACAGCGTGATTATTTTAATCGGTCATCACTCGACTATGTTGTCATTACACGCAGCCACATGGTTTGCAATATCGATTTCGAGAAGGTTATCGATTTTCATTTGGAGCGGGAAGCTGACATCACCGTTGTGTGTAAGCAGCAGGCTGATATATTAATGGGCAAAGCTCGTAAAGTGAAGTTGAATGACGAAGGCAGAATCACCGCCATTCAGGATCACTATGGCCGGATGTCTAGTGACATCAATTCTATGGAAATGTACGTTATGCGCAAAGAGCTGCTGATGGAACTAGTAGAGACCTCGCTTGCTCAAGGCCAGGATCATCTGGTTCGCCACGCGATATTCTCTAGGCTGAATCAGCTTAATGTATATGGGTATATGTATGAGGGATATTTGGGTGTAGTTAATACGCTTAGCAGCTATTATCGCAATAATATGAATTTATTAGATCCGGATGTTTGGAAGGAACTATTTTATCAGCCGGGTTCCATATTTACGAAGGTTAAGGATGAGCCTCCTGCCCGGTATTTGGGTAATTCCAAAGTTACGAATTCGTTAATTGCAAACGGCTGCCGTATTGAGGGTACCGTAGTGAACAGCATAATTTTCCGCGGCGTACATGTACAGAAGGGCGCTATCGTAAGCAATAGCATCGTTATGCAAAATGGCGTTATCGGAGAAAATAGCTTTTTACAGCACAGTATTTTGGACAAAGACGTTCGCGTTGAAGCGGATCGTGATATTAGGGGAGCGGCAAGCTCGCCATTCTTAGCAGGAAAACGGAAAATTATTTAATATAAGCAATCATTACGGTCATCCAATTCAAGCTTTTATTTGCCGCGAAAAAATGCAATTTACCACGATCGGAAAATAAAATCAGATTCCAGTTGGGTTCATGCATTGCTGATGCGGCGTCCATGAGAAAGGAGAATCCTATGAACATTTTGTTCGCAACCTCAGAAGCTGTACCGCTTGCGAAGACTGGCGGTCTCGCCGACGTTGCAGGGGCGCTCCCCAAGGCGCTGAATAAGCGGGGCGTTGATACCAGAGTCGTATTGCCGAAATATGCACAAATTCCTGCTGCACTTATCGGGCAGTTTGAGCTTGTTACTCATTTTAACGTGTCGTTTGGCTGGCGCAATCAATATTGCGGTTTGCTTAGAGCGGAGTTTGACGGCATTACTTATTATTTAATCGATAACGAGTTTTATTTTAAAAGAGATGGGCTTTATGGTTACGGGGATGATGCGGAAAGGTTTGTATTCTTCTGCTTTGCTGTGATGGAAGCGGTACGGTATATGGAATTCCATCCAGATATCGTTCATTGCCACGATTGGCAAACGGGACTCATTCCGTTTCTCCTAAAGACAAGATATTATTATGATCCGGCTTGGGCGTATACCAAATCCGTATTTACGATTCACAATTTAAAATATCAAGGTTTATTTGGAATTGATCTCCTGAAGGATTTGCTTGGAGCCGGTGATGATATGTTTCTGGAGGACAGCTTGGAATTTCATGGAGCAGGCAGCTGTATGAAAGGCGGCCTCGTGTATGCCGACAAGCTGACGACTGTGAGCGGTACGTATGCTCAAGAAATTCAAACCGATTATTTCGGCGAGAGGCTGGATTCTCTGCTCCGGTATCGTTCAGGCGATTTAATCGGGATTGTGAATGGCATTGATGATGAGCTGTTTGATCCGATGAATGACGAAGCTATTGCCATTCCTTTCCGAAATGCCTTGAATCGCAAAAGAAAAAATAAAGTGGAGCTCCAGCGTGAGCTAGGGCTCCATCAGTCCGAAGATATACCGCTTATCGGAATCGTTTCAAGATTGGTGGAGCAAAAGGGCTTTGATTTAATCACGGCAACATTTGAAGAACTGCTCCAAGAAGACGTGCAATTTGTAATATTAGGTGCGGGTGATTGGCAATATGAGCAATTTTTCAATGATGCCGCTTCTCGTCATCCGGGTAAGGTTGCTGTATGGATCGGTTATGATGATAGACTAGCGCGCCGAATTTATGCAGGCTCGGACATGTTCGCCATGCCTTCGCAATTCGAGCCATGCGGCTTGAGTCAACTTCTTGCGCTGCGCTATCGTTCCGTCCCGATTGTCCGCGAGACAGGAGGACTAAAGGACACGGTACAAGCCTATAACGAATATACTGGCGAAGGTAACGGCTTCAGCTTTACGAATTACAATGCGCACGACTATATGAATACCGTGCGCAGAGCGCTGGCTCTTTATCGTAATCAGGAAGTCTGGAAGCAAATCGTGAGTAATGGCAGCAACGAGGATTACAGCTGGAATCGGTCTGCCAAAGCCTATATATCCGTTTACTCACAACTTTTAGCGCATCGAAAGGAGAACGAAGAATCATGGCCCGTCATCTTGTAATCGGCAACGGTAAGATGCTCCTTAATTTGGATCAACATTGTTTTATTCGGGATATTTATTATCCATTCGTTGGGCAGTTAAATCACGTAGGCGGACAATATTGCCGCTTAGGCGTATGGGTAGAAGGTGCCTTTAGCTGGCTGGATGAGCCGGGATGGAAGTTTGATCTAGATTATATTGAGGATTCTTTGGTTACGAATATTACGGCTAAGCACGATGGTTTAGGCATCGAGCTTTATATGAACGACGGGATTCATCAGCGGGAATGCATTTATATCAAACGGGTAGTCATTCGTAATAAAACGAATGATACAAAAGAAGTACGCTTGTTTTTCCATCAGGACTTGATGATCGACGGGACAGAGGTTGGAGATACCGCTGTTTATTATCCTGAAAATCACACGCTGTATCACTACAAACGCAATAATTACTTTATGTTCAACGGTTTCTCAGATGAAGGCGGCATGACGCAGTATTCTACAGGAATCAAGAGGTTCCAGTCCGCTGAAGGAACATGGCGTGACGCGGAGGACGGCGTGCTTATGGGCAATTCGATTGCCCAGGGTTCCGTTGACAGCACGATCAGCTTCCGAACAGTCGTTGCTCCAAACAGCGAAAAAACCATTTATTATTGGATGTCAATCGGCCAAAATCTTGAGGAAGTCAAAGAGCTAAACCAGTATGTTCAGGAGAATCATCCGGAGAAGCTGCTTAGCCGGATGGTTATTTACTGGAAGCACTGGCTTCGCCGAGCAGAATCAGATCTTGGTGATCTGCCGCATGATGTGGTGAAGATGTTCAAACAAAGCTTGCTTCTCGTAAGAACACAGGTGGATGAAAGAGGCGCTATATTAGCTGCCAACGATACGGATATCCTGCAATACAATCGAGACCATTACAGCTATATGTGGCCGCGTGACGGCGCTCTTATTGCAGATGCGATGTCTATGGCAGGGTATCAGAGTGTAATAGCTCCTTTTTTCCATTTTTGTGCACAGGCTTTGTCCCCTGAAGGGTATTTGTATCACAAATACAATCCAGATGGAACAGTAGGCTCAAGCTGGCATCCGTATATCGTACAGGGCAGCAGAAGATTGCCTATACAAGAGGATGAAACCGCACTCGTGTTATTCGCATTGTGGAAGGATTACTCGCGGAATCAAGTGATTGAGCTGCCGCAGTCCTTATATAGCAACCTGATTCGCAAGGCTGCTACTTTTTTGACCTCGTACATGGAGCCTTCCTTGTCACTGCCGAAACCGAGCTATGACTTGTGGGAGGAGCGCTACGGCATCTGGACGTATACCGCCGCATCTGTATATGGCGGTTTAATGGCTGCATCGTTTTTCACAGATCTATTTGGCGATTATGAGCGCAGCGATCTTTACAAAAGCACAGCAGAAACAATTAAACATGGCATTGTAACTAATTTGTGGGATGAAGAAACCGGTCGATTCGCCAGAGGACTTATTCAGAAGGATAATCGCTGGGTGAAGGATATGACGCTCGAGAGCAGCTTGTTCGGCGTTCTGGAATTTGGCGTGCTTCCTGTTGATGATTATCGTGTCGTGCAGACGATGCATGCGATTAAGGAAGGGCTGCAGGTCAAAACCCATATCGGAGGCATCGCCCGTTACACGAACGATTATTATTTCCAGCAAACAGGTGAAATTGACAAGGTTCCAGGAAACCCTTGGATTATTTGTACGCTATGGGTAGCTAACTTTGAGATTGATTCCGCCAAAACGCTTCAAGAGCTGGAAAGCCCGCGCAGTACGCTGCAATGGGTATCTGATCATGCACTGCAAAGCGGATTGCTGCCGGAGCAGCTTAATCCTTACGACGGAACGCCGCTATCAGTAGCGCCGCTAACTTGGTCGCATGCAACCGTCGTACACAGCGTGAGCAAATATGCAGAGAAATATAAACGTCTTCGTCTGGAAGCGGAGGCTAACGGTTTACTTTAAAGTTTTCATAACTGGAAGCGAAATGAAAAGAAGAACCTGAGTGCAGTAATCTCGCATTCAGGTTCTTTTTTGTTCTATTTTTACGAGAGAGAATCGCTGAATAAAACAATTATTACTTCTCAATCTATCGATCACATGCAGTTCATTCGTATAGAAACGGGTTGAATAATTGCTGTAATAACGATATTGTAGCAATTACAGGGTAAACGATTATAAAGCCAGATGTTGTTTTGGCAATTGTATGCGGAGGTACAAGGATGAGTACAAAATATGTTATCGGTGTTGATATAGGAACGACAAGCACGAAGGCAGTACTCTTTACGGCCAAAGGTGTCATAGTCGCAAGCCATGGTATTGAATATCCGCTGCATTCTCCTTCGCCAGCTATTGCGGAGCAGGACCCGGATGAAATTTTTAATGCTGTGTTAGGCACTATTGGTCAAGCTGTTGCGAAAAGCAACGTGCAGCAAGAAGATATTTTATGTGTTTCATTCAGTTCGGCAATGCATAGCGTGATCGCTGTGGATCAACAAGGGACGCCAATATCAAGGTGCATAACTTGGGCAGACAATCGGAGTATCGAATGGACGAATAAAATTAAAAATGAATGGAATGGCCATGAAATCTATTTGCGTACAGGCACTCCCATTCATCCGATGTCTCCGTTATCCAAGCTTACCTGGCTGCGTCATGATCATAAGGAGTTATTCGATCGTACATACAAATTTATTTCGATAAAAGAGTACGTTTTCTTCAAGCTGTTCGGACGTTATGTCATCGATTATTCGATTGCATCAGCAACAGGCCTGTTCCATTTGAACAATTTGCAATGGGATGAGGAAGCGCTTCGTGTTGCTGGCGTTACGGCAGATCGGCTTTCGGAGCTTGTGCCGACAACGTATAAGCTGGAGGGGTTGGAAGAGCAGTTTGCGAAGCTGATGAATTTGCAGCCAAACACACCATTTATAGTAGGCGCTAGTGATGGCGTACTCTCCAATTTGGGTGTCAATGCGATTAAGCCTGGCGTAGTTGCCGTTACAATCGGTACGAGCGGTGCTATACGAGCGGTAACGGACAAGCCTGTAACTGATCCGAAGGGCCGTATTTTTTGCTATGCTTTAACTGAGAAGCACTGGGTTATCGGGGGACCAGTGAATAACGGAGGAATGATTTTTCGCTGGGTTCGCGATCAGATCGGTACGGAAGAAGTTATTACGGCTAAAGAAAGAGGTATCGATCCCTATGAGCTGCTAACGGAGCTCGCTGCGAAGGCGAAACCGGGTTCTGAGGGTCTTATTTTCCATCCTTATTTGTCAGGCGAACGTGCTCCGCTTTGGGATGCGAATGCGCGTGGTTCATATTTTGGGCTGGGACTTCATCATAAGAAAGAGCATTTAGTTCGCGCAGCGTTAGAAGGAGTCATTTATAATTTATATAGCGTACTCATGGCACTTGAAGAATTGACAGGCAAACCTACTCAAATTCAAGCAACAGGAGGGTTTGCGAGGTCAGAGCTTTGGCGCCAGATGATGGCTGACATATTTGATCAAGAATTGCATGTGCCTGAGAGTATTGAAAGCTCTTGTCTTGGCGCGGTTATTCTGGGGTTATACAGCTTGGGCGAGGTGGATTCACTGGACGTCGTTGCGGATATGGTAGGAGGTTCGCATTTTCATTTGCCCAATAAACAAAATGCCGAAATTTATGCCGAGCTCATGCGGATCTACATCCGAGTTTCTCGTTTATTAACAGAGGAATACGCAAATATTGCAGCTTTTCAACAAAAATATGTTTAATTCATATCGCAAAAACAGCCGAGCAGCTATGGAGGCCACTGAAAAAGTCCGTTAGATATAAAGGCACAGACCCTCAATATTTTGAGGGCGCTGTGCCTTTTTTCTTGTATACTTTCAGTATCACGTCGGAAGGGTGAATATCATGTTCCAGCCTCAACTCTCATTTGCACTTAGTCCGT
>NZ_JBFTPZ010000027.1:0-192092 GCF_056398745.1 Paenibacillus sp. 01T424
GCCATAGAGCCAAGTTCACCACTTTCGATCTCTCCGATTATGGTAAGTTTCTCTGATGCGGAATATTTAACTTTAGACATGAAAATGCTCCCCTCATAGCAACAGGTTTTTTATTATTTCACCTGTCTACTATTTGGGGAGCATATCAACCTTGTGACAGCCTCTCTGCTATCTCGAATCGTTATGCTTCTTCTGCAGTGCGTGGTTTGCGTTTACGGTTCAAGAACTCATAAACGATAGGTACGATAATGAGCGTGAGCAGTGTTGAGCTCGTCAAGCCGCCAATTACGGTAACCGCCATACCTTTAGAAATCAAACCGCCTGATTCGAATCCAAATGCAAGCGGAAGCAATGCACCAACGGTTGCAATCGCCGTCATTAGAATCGGACGAAGACGTGTACCCGCTGCTTCAATAAGTGATTCGCGGACGGAAAGTCCTTCTCTCTCTTTTTGAATAACACGGTCAACAAGGACGATCGCATTCGTGACCACGATACCAATAAGCATCAGGGCACCGATCATTGCGGTAACGCTCAGTGTTTCTCCTGCAATTAACAGTGCTACTAGTGCACCGATAATCGTAAACGGAAGGGAGAACAGAATTGCGAATGGTGTAAGTCCTCCACCAAATGTAATGACAAGCACAAGATAAACGACAGCAATCGCTGCAAGCATTGCTAAGCCTAGCTGCATAAATGACTCATTGATCTGCTCCGTTACTCCGCCCATTTCGATATCGACGCCAGCAGGAAGATCAGTCTCATCAATCATTTTCTGCAATTCTGCCGAAACCTTGCCGACGTCAGATGAAGTTGCATCTGCTGAAATCTCAGCATACATACGACCATCACGTCTTGTTATCGTATTCGGCGATTCACCTTCTTCGATAGTCACGACATCTTTCAAAGCAACTTCAGTACCTAACTGAGTAGTCAATTTTACATTCTCTAGATCTGATTTATTCGTATAGGTTTTTGTATCAACCTTCACATAAACGTTAAATTCCTCGCCATCCACTTCTACTGTCGTCAGAACGGGACGCTCGCGAACCGGACTAAGTGCCATTGCAATCTGGCCTGCTGTTAATCCGTTTTGACTAAGCTTCTCTTGATTAGCTACAAGGCGATACTGCTCATACGTTTCTGATAAGCTGGAATCAATATTTTTCAAATCCTTATGATCTGCAAGCTTCTTCATAAGGTCATCCACGATAGGTTGAACCGTGTTCATATCCGGACCATACACAAGCATCGATATGCCCGATCCGCCAAGACCTCCGCCTCCGAAATCCTGCTGTTTCCATTCGCCTTTGCCGCCTAGCTCTTGCAGCATAGGTACAATTTTTTCTTTCTCAGCAGTAAAACCAGCATAATTCTCATCATAGCTCAAGTTAAACAACGCTTGTTTTGAAGCTCCTGGGCTAAATGGATTTTGGCTGCCGACTGCATATTGCACGACTGTAACACCTTCACGATCGAGCAATTTCTTTTCAGCTTCAAGAGCCATTTTCTCTACCTGTTCAAGTGTTTCTCCAGGTGCTGGATTATAGGAAACAATCATCATTTTCTGTTCGTCGCCAGCGATGAAGCTCGTTCCAATCACTGGGAGCAGGAACAAACTTCCGATAAGTAGAAGTGTTGCTAAACCAAAAGTAACCAATTTATGATCAAGCGACCAGCGAAGTGCACCTTTGTACCATTCCGCTAAGCGGCCCGGCTTATCGTGATGCGCCTTGCCAGCTTTCATCCCTTTGCGGAACATCATATGCGCCAGCATTGGTACAACCGTAATGGCAACAAGCAATGATGCTAGTAGAGCAAATACAATCGTTAATGCAAACGGCAGGAACATTTCACCAATCATGCCCGAAACAAGTCCAAGAGGCAAGAATACGGCTATCGTTACGATTGTGGAAGCCAAAATCGGTACGAACATTTCCTTCGTCGCATCAAGAATTAATTCCTTGCCCTTCATCTTCTCTGTAGGGAGCGCCATTCGACGATATACATTCTCGATAACGACAATCGAGTCATCGATTACCCGCCCAATCGCGACGGTCATCGCACCAAGTGTCATAATGTTCAGTGTAATATCCATCCGACTCAAAATCAGAAGAGCGATCAGGATGGAAAGTGGAATCGAAACAACAGCAATAATCGTGGAACGAATATCGCGCAAGAAAATCATAATGATAATGACAGCGAACAATGCGCCAATTACCGCCTTGCTTAACATCGTGTGAACGGAATCCTCGATCGGCTTGCCTTGATCAAGTGTCGTTACAATAGACAAACCATCATTATTGCCTTCAAGCTCTTTTATTTCTGCTTTTACATTATTAACAACGTCAACCGTATTGGAATCAGCCGCTTTGACTACGTTAAACCCAATGGAGTCTTTGCCATTCGTACGAGAAATAGACTCTGCTTTGCCTACGATGCTTAAATCAGCAACATCGCTAAGCTTAACACCTGGCACGATGACTAAGTTTTTCAAATCACTCTCTGTCGTTATGTTTCCATCAACGACCAGCGCCTTCTCTGTCTCGCCAAATTCATAAATACCTAGCGGTACAGAAATAGCTGACGCTTGGATGATGCCTTTCACCATCTCTTCGGTTAAGCCGATTTGCTTTAGCTTATCCGTTTTGAAGGATAGTTCACCTTCCTTAACATTTTGTCCAGAAACTTGAATGCTCGCTACACCTTCAATACCTTGAAAGCGCGGCAACACATTTTCTTCTATTTCCTTCGTAAGCTGCTCCAAATTCATCTTTTCATTGGAGATACTCATCGCAAGGACAGGGAATGCATTCAAGCTGATCCGTGAAACGGATGGGGTTTGCGTTCCTGTTGGAAGCTTAATCTCGGAGAGGATATTTTTAACTTCCGCTTCCGCCTTTTCCATATCTGTCTCATAGGAGTACTCAATAACGACAGATGAAGCATTCTCATAGGATGTTGAGCTAATGACTTTAACACCTTTAAGATTGCGAGTCCGCTGCTCAATCGGCTTCGTAATTTTCTCCATAACCTCTTCAGGTGCAGCACCCGGCAATACAGTTGTGACGCTTACGATTGGAACCGTAATATCGGGCAATGTTTCCATTTTCATATTCATTCCTGAATAAAGTCCAGCAAATAACACAAGCAGCGTCAAAATCCACAAAGCAAATTTGTTATTAAGCGAAAATCGGATGATGCTCTTCAATCTCTCCCACTCCTCATCTTCTATCTATACTTTAAAACGGTAGCCCACTCCCCAAATTGTTTCTATATATTGAGGTTTGGATGGGTCATGCTCAATTTTCTCACGCAGCCTCCGAATATGAACCGTAACCGTAGCTGCGTCTCCATTTGAATCAAGCCCCCAAATACGTTCAAACAACTCTTCTTTCTCAAACACGCGATTAGGGTGTGAAGCTAAAAGCAGCAGAAGCTCATATTCCTTTGAAGTAAGCATCGCTTCCTGCTCATGTATCATGACTCTTCGTGAAGGCTTATCGATAAACAATCCGCGTATGCGAATATGCTCGCCTCGCTCCCCTTTGTCAGCTGTCAAACGCTCGTAACGAGCCAAATGAGCTTTCACGCGTGCTACCAGCTCACTTGGACTGAAGGGCTTGGTCATATAATCGTCAGCGCCAAGTCCTAATCCTCGTATTTTATCAATATCCTCTTTTTTCGCGGTTACCATCAGCACTGGAATATTGATCGTTTGTCTAATTTGACGACAAATTTCAAAGCCGTCGATTTTAGGAAGCATTACATCTAATATGATAAGATCAAACTTTCCTTCGAGCGCTTTCTCAAGTCCTATATCACCTCTCCCTTCAATTTGAACGTTAAAACCGTAACTTTCCAAGTAATCTCGTTCCAGCTCGGCAATGGCTTTCTCATCTTCAATAATTAGTATGCTCTTCATGACCACCCACCGTTTTGACGGATACTGACTTAGGCAATTTTAGACAGAACAACGCACCTCCATGCTCTGCATTTTCCGCCCAGACCGTACCGCCGTGCCCTTCAATAATTTGTTTGACGATTGCAAGACCGAGACCACTTCCACCTGTCTCTAAATTGCGTGATTGCTCCGCGCGATAGAAACGATCGAAGATATAAGGCAAATCATCCTTCTCAATTCCGGGACCTGAATCCTCAATTTCAATCAGAGCGTGCTCCTCCAGTTCTGTTACTCGAACAACGATGTTATGTTTTTCGAGAACAGAAGATTGTCCCATATACTTGACACAATTGTTCAGTATATTAGTTAAAACACGGCTTAGCTTGTCAGGATCGGCTGCGATCATCAGCGGATCAGAACCATGCTCGATATATTGCAATCCTACCCCTGATTTTTCCAGATCAAATCGCTGCTCATCCAAAAAATATTCTAAGTAGCGTTTAATGTCCATCACTTTAAAATCAAAGGCAACCGTTTGAAGATCAAGCTTCGAGAATAGGAACAGCTCATCAATTAATTGATCCATATCTGTAGCTTTACGATAAATCGTCTCCATGTAGCGCTTCCGCTTTTCATCCGTGTTCGCGATACCGTCCATGATCCCTTCAACATACCCTTTAATCGCAGATATTGGCGTTTTCAAATCATGCGAGATATGAGACAGCAGCATTTTACGGTTTTCTTCATACTGAAGGCTTTGATCAATCGACTGCTTCAATCTTACCCTCATATCCTCAAACGCGATGCTAAGCTGTCCGATTTCACCTTTCGTCGTGGCCTCAACCTTGTGCGACAAATCGCCATCCTTAATTTGTAGAGCTGCGGCTTCTAGTTTCTTAATGGGACGAATGATGCTTCTTGATACAAAGTAAGTAAGCAGCAAGCTCGTTAATCCAATAAAAGCTAAACTGAAAGCTGTGCCGACCGGCCTCCAATAGATAGGAACCGTATCATTTCGCCGGAACAGAACAGCACGACCCTCTCCCCCATCAGGATAAATAAAATCGACGGTACTCGTTTCGAATCGAAATGAATTAAATGCAACCTTCGAAGGCGGCTCGTCCAATAATTGCTGCCAATCAGCATGAACAGCTGACTGCTCCAAGAAAGGCGCTACAGAAGTAATCTTTCCATCCCTGGAAATAAGAAGTCCTGCCCATAGCTTGCCTAACCGCTCTTGAATTTCGGCTACGTATTCCTTCTTCTCGAGCTCACCGGAATCATTGCGAAGCACATAGGATAATTCGCCATACACCAAGGCTTGAAGATAAGGCTCTCTGTTCTCATTTTCATAATAATGACGAACATCCTCAACTCCGCGAGCATAAAAGATAAATATCATAAAAGCACTCATTAATATGATCGGTACAAAAATCATCGCCAAGTATGACATATACAGCTTTACTCGAATGGACAATCCTGTTCACGCCTCGCTGCTGCTTTTTTGTTAAGTGTGTTTCTGTCGTTGTTTCTATGGTTAATCATAACGGCTATTTCTAAACGAATTTGTAACCATTTCTTACAAAAGTATTACGTTTGATGATTTTGTTTATTTAATTAATGACGTTTTTATTTAATGCTATAAAATAATTATTCGCTCAGTGTACCGAACTTAGGCAGCGGCCAAATACGGAATACGGCTTTGCCTTCGATGCTGGATCTAGCAATTGGACCAAGTTCACGGCTATCCATACTATGCTCACGATTGTCACCCATAACAAACAGCTGTCCTTCTTTAACTGTAAAAGGCACTAAAACACTGCCAGCTACTGTCTGACCCTTAACATATTGCTCTTCGATTTTTTCGCCATTCAAATATACTTCCCCGTTTTGTATATCAACCACGTCTCCAGGCAAGCCTACGACACGTTTAATTAAACGCAAATCGCTCTCTGGTCCGCTAATAATAACGATGTCGCCGTGACGAGGTTCATGAAGCCGGTAAGACCATTTGTCTTCGATTAATCGTTGTCCAGCGACAAGCGTATTTTGCATAGATACATTATGTACTTCCGATTGAGCATAGACATAGTTTTGGAAAAGCAGCGCTACAACGACGGCAATTCCAAGCGAGACGACCCATTCTCTTACTTCCTTCATCCAGCTTTTTGTTTTGCGTTTTTCTGTTTGCATGAACATTCTCCTCATCAGTAAGTGTTTTTTTCTTGTAAAAATAATAATAATTGTCTACCTAATACGTTCTTTGCTGTACAAAGTTTTCATTATAGCGCCCAAAATAGGAAGTGACAACCGAACCAGACTTGCGATAAAGTGAAAGCGAAGGGGGCTTCCACAACGATGAATCAAATCTCTGGAGCACAAAGATTGCTTTTTACCACTATAACCATTTTATATTGGACTTCCATGTATGTATATGTCCCTACGCTTTCACCTTACCTTAGTGATCGGGGATTGTCCTTGCCTTTTATCGGCATCGTGCTTGGAAGCTATGGTTTTGTCCAAATGTTCGTAAGATTTCCGCTCGGCATTTTGTCAGATCGTTTCGGAAAGCGCAAGCCTTTCATCCTATTAGGAATGTTAACCGCGGCAATAAGCTGCTTGCTGTTCCTCATCCCTGATTCATGGGTTTGGCCGCTTGCTGGCAGATTGATGGCAGGCGTTTGCGCATCTACTTGGGTCGCGTTCACCGTGCTTTACGCCAGCTATTTTGGAGCCGGGCAGACAGGTCGTGCAATGGGCAATATTAGCGTGATGACGGTATCCGGACAAATGATCGGCATGCTCTTTAGCGGATGGTTAACGGATGGTTTTAGCTCAAGTGCTCCATTTATTGTAGGCGCTGTCATTGCTGTCCTTGGTCTAGTGCTCGCTTTCATGCTGAAAGAGCCTCGCTCGGAGCTGAAGGAACAGCCAGGAATGTCGTTTGCCATGATCAAAAATGTGGTAAAAACTAAAACATTGCTGCAGGTTTCTTTGTTGTCCATCCTTGCTCATGGCATTCTTTTTATAACGATGTTCGGATTTACACCACTCAAAGCTCAAGAAATGGGTGCAGACGGTCTGAAGCTCACCTTGCTCGTATTTTCTTTTATGCTCCCCCATGCTTTTGCCTCACTCGTTACAGCGAGGTGGTTTACGCCTAAATTCGGCTATTGGGGTACTATTGGCGCTGGTTTTATATTGAGTACCATTTGCACAGGAGCAATGGTGTTTGCGGATTCTTTTGGCGTTCTTGTCGCAACGCAGGCGATTAATGGTTTTGCGCAAGGCTTACATATGCCGCTTCTGCTGGGACTGGCGATTCGAGATGTCGAGCTTCCTGGCCGTGCAACAGCAATGGGCTTATATCAAGCGCTATATGCCATTGGAATGTTCTCTGGACCATTCCTTGCTGGTTGGCTCAATGAAAGCTGGGGATTGAACGGAGGTTTCCTATTTGGCTCGCTGCTTGGAGCTGTCGCATTTGCACTTGTAATCAAGTGGGCGATGTCAGATCGCAAAGCTAAGTTTGTCGCGCGCACGAATCATGCAGAGGAGGTAAGCGGATGATTAAGCCGCAGCTCGTGCTAGATATTGGAGGCGTGCTGGCGACAAACCTGTCGCCGCTCTTCTGGCAGCTGCTAGCTGCGGAAGCGATCGTTTCTGAAGAACAACTTTACTCCGAATATAAGCAGCAAATTAGCGAGCGGCTATGGACAGGCCAAATAACAGAGAAACAATTTTGGAGCTGGATTGCTGAATATACGCCAAACTTAACTAGTGCGCTAGCCAGAAGTTTTATCGATAGATGCCTACTGCCGCTTCCTGCCCTTTTAGAAATCGGCAATTGGAATGCTGTTGCTGATATTCATGTGTTAAGCAATCATTTACCTGCATGGGTTGAACCCATCATTACTCCTATCAAGCCTTATTTGAAAAGTATCACGATCTCAAGTGAAGCAGCACTCCAAAAACCTCATCCAGCTATTTTTGACAAAGTAAATGAACAGCTGCCGCCTGACAGCTTTGTTTTATTTGTTGATGATCATCCTAAAAACACAAAGCAAGCAGCGCTGCACGGATGGCATACGCTGCTTGCTGATGAAGATGGACGTTGGATTTCGCAGGTTCTCCCTTTTTTAAAACAATACAGAAATAAGAATTAGCAATGAGCCTGCTGCTGCTGCAATGCTCATTAGACGAGCATCTGCTCGTCCGAAGCGAAGCCGAAAGCTATAAGTCGGCTTTCGCTTCGCATAACCAAAGCCGCGTGCTTCAAGCGCATCCGCCATTTGCTCCGCAAGACGCAATATTGAACGTACGTAGGGAATAAGAATCGGTAGAAGCCTTTTCATCGGTACCGTCTTAAGAGGCGTAACCGCCTTTCCTCTTGCATGAGCCAGCTTCGCAAACCGCTCCCATTCTCCTGTTAGTAAAGGAATAAACCGAAAAATAAGTGTGACGATGATTGCAAACGAATGAATGGGCACCTTCAGCTTCTCTAGGAAACCGAAGGTTTGCTCAAGCGAGCGTTGAAGTCGTAGAGGCGTCATCAGCTTTAGCATTGGGAGGCCTAAAAGCATAATCATCAAAAGCTTGCCTAATCGGATAACTATTGGCCAAACCTTGTCCAAATCAAAGGAAAGCGGACGAATGCCAATTCCTGCTATTACGCAAAAAATAATAATCATAATGGCATACGCGCGAATGACTCGTCTCCAAGGCCAAATGAGTGTACGAAACGGAATTAAAAGCAAAATCGTTGAAACAGCTGCGACCGTTAGCTCCAATGCTGTTTTTTGCGCAAAAATGCTCGCAGATAGAAATAAATAAACGAGTACAAGCGCACGAGGATCAAAATAATTTGAACGCAGCAGAACCGATGGTTTGGCGGCTCCTAATTGAGAAACCTCTGTTATCGTTTTTTCAGCGAGTTTACCTTTTGGTTCTTCTTTTGGTTCTTCTTTTGAAAACGTGTTTGGCTTGTTGTGCTCAGTATCTATGCTGCTTACTATACCATTTGCTATAACAACGGCTGCTGCTCCTGATTTCTGGACGGCTCGACTCGCGAGTGCAATGGAAATCGCCGCAGCTAGTTCTTGCGGCGCCGGCCAAGGCGCCTCATCCGCGTCTGCGTGCTGGATGAACTGCTCCAGCGGCATAGCCGCTTCCTCGCGCAGCGCCTCCAGCGCGCGAAGCGCCTGCGGCGCAGAGGCGGCATGCGCTATCGCCGCCGCCTTAGCCGCTGCGCGGACCGTGCCGCCGTCAACGACGGCGACCGCGTCCGCCAGCGGCAGCAGCGCGTCGAGGTCGTGCGTTGCCACGACCGCTCCGCGCCCAGCCGCCCTGTGCGCTTCCAGCACCGCGCACAAGCGGCGAATACCTCCGGCGTCTAACCCCGCCGTCGGCTCATCCAGCAGCAGCCAATCCGGCTCACACGCCAATAAGCAGGCGAGTGACAGCCGTCGCTGCTGACCGCCGCTGAGCGTCCATGGATCACGCTCCAACAGCTCCACTGGAAGCCCTACTCTCGCAAGAGCTTCCGCGATTCTCTCCTCGATTATGGATGAATCGAGCTTATATGGCTTGAGAGAATAAACCATTTCTTCTCGTACAGATGACGCAAACCACTGTGACTCCGCATTTTGCATCGATATGCCAAGCTTAAGCACCACTTCTGGATTTAGACGGCTGCGGCGGCCATTCTCCATCCATAGCTGATCGGTGCCCAGCTCAATATTTCCGCTTTGAATCGATCGTATGCCCGCCAATGTCTCAAGCAGCGTTGACTTCCCAGCACCATTTCGCCCGATTAAAAGTGTGATTTCACCTGCTTTAAAGGACGTATGTACTTCTTTTAGCAGCTGTTTTTCATTGTCATTCTCCGCGTGCACGCTAACGCCGTTTAACTGCCAGTCAGCGCCCATATTGCTTCACCGCCTCTGCCAGCATAGTTGCTGTGAACGGAAAAGGCGAAAGCTTCACACCCTGCTCCTCTAACTCCCATGCCACCTGAGCACAATAAGGAGCCTCCAAACCAAGCTGCTCACAAAAACTATCCCTTGCTCCCGCAGCCGATCTAGCAAACCAGGCTTCTACCCCGCCATCGTACATAATCGTACCGGCATTCATCGCAACGATTCGATCTCCCGCCTGCAGCTCCTCCAGCTTCTGCGTAATCCAAATGACCGTAATTCCGGCTTGCTGCAAACTTCTTGTTTGCTCCAGCACAGAGATTGCTGCTTCTGGATCCAGCATCGCTGTTACCTCATCAAGCACAAGCATGGGCGCTTTTAATGCCAAACACCCCGCAATCGCAACGAGCTGCTTCTGCCCTCCGGATAAGGTTTCAATCGGTTGATGCATTCTCTCACCCATGCCTACTCTTTGCAGCGCGTGCTCGGCTTCAGATCGAATACTGGCCGCTTCCTGCTCATTCTGCTCCAGCATGACAATAATATCCTCGAGCGGCGTTGCCCCGATCATCGCTGCCTCAGGTTGCTGCATAACAATTGGAATCGGCTTCCCCTTTGCAGCAGTATGAATGTTCCTTAAGACTTGACCGCTGACGCCTGCTACCCGAAAACCAGCAGCTACTTTCGCAACTGTGCTTTTCCCGCTTCCATTGCAGCCAAGCAGAGTAATCCATTCTCCCTCTTTTATAACAAACGAAATATCTTTTATTATTGGTTTCCGTTTTTGTCCTTCACCTATTGCCGGAGGCGTAACGGTAACCTGCTTCAATTGTACCTGATTGCTCTGATTCAAAAAATTTCACCCAACCTCTTCCCGAAAACGATAGGCTATGCTACAATTCGATTTGTTAACCTGTTTTAAATATAAATGGTTAACAATAATATCGCAAGTACATAAAGGAGACTAACATCATTATGCAAACCAGCAACATTCGCTCACTCGTCTTTATTTCTTTGTTCGCAGCTTTGTTTATCGTCATGAGCTCTTTGACAATTAAGTTCGGCGGCTCATTTGTCCCGATTACGCTTCAAACCTTGGCTGTTGGATTAGCCGGTCTCTTTCTGACGCCGCGCAACGCTTTCCTCAGCATATTCATCGTCATTTTGCTTGCTGCTATCGGTCTGCCCCTATTTAGTGGGCAAGGCGGTATCCCTCATCTAACAGGACCTACTGGCGGCTTTATATTCGCCTTCCCGTTCTGTTCGTTATTGGTTAGCCTAGCGATTGGCGGATTTCTACGCAGTAAAATGTCCAAGGGAAATAAAGCCTTAGCTTTTATTGTTTTTTTCATCATTTTCGAGCTATTCAGCTCCATCACCTCATACATTCCAGGCATTCCATGGCTTATGAGTTCTCTGGACCTTTCGTTCCAAAAATCGATGACGGTCGGATTCTATCCGTTTATTATCGGTGATGCACTTAAATCATTGGCAGGCGCTATTTTAGCAACCTCTTTAACACCTTACATTGTCCACATACGCTCGTCAACCGTAAGAAATAGCGAAGAGAAAACAACTTTTAATGTTTAAAACCGCTGTTCTATGAAAGCAAAAAACCGCTTTATCCGATTATGCATCTTGAATCGGAATATAGCGGTTTTTGTTTTAGACATCTACTTCGATATGCCTCGCGAGTTACTTTCCTAAAGTTCTTAAAATGTTCCCGCGATATTCAGTATCCTTTTCTTTCAATTCAAAAACCTTATTCTCTACCGATATATTCTTATATATTTCGCAATACAAATCAAGTTCATTATGATCATCGAAAAAGACCTTAAACTTAATATCTTCATTTGCAATGTTTCTAGGGTCACCCTCTAGTGCAAAACATGTAAATGAGATTTCATCATCACACTTTAATTCTCCCTCATAGCCATAAAGCTCCAACAAAGCCGTAATGAACGCATCTGATTCTTTACCAATTGATTTAAGAGTTATTCCCTCAAAATAAAATGCCTCTTGATTGATTTCTCCCTGATTCCATCCAGGAATCATATCCTTGTTTATTAGCACTTCAAAGCCAACAATTTCATTTCCATATTGACCATGAACAAGAAAATAATTTCGATGTTTTATCACATGACTTTCAATGATATCGAATTCTAAATCTTGAAAATCTTCTTCAGTGTTTTGGTTTATTTGTCTATATTTCATTTGGATTTATCCCTTCCGCCAGTTATGTTAATTTGAAAAAAGTTACAATTCATATGTAAAAATGAAAGCCGCATGTCTGCATCCCAAAAACGGAACTGCAATACATACGGCTTATAACGCTAGTCTAGCTTATTTTAGTCGCTGCACTCTTCAGGGGCTGGCTCTGACGCATCCTCAACGTTGATTTTCTCAGACACTGTATCACGGATGATCGAAATAACGAGCTGAAGCAAATAATTGATGTCGCTTTGACTTTGTTGGAACTCGGACACGATAGGAATGCCATCAAGCTCGTCCTGCAGCTCTTCCATTTCGCCTTCGATCTTTTTAACCATGTCTGCATTTTTGAAAGTAGTTTCGAAAGCAACAACTTCCTTTTGTTTTTTCTTAATTTTTGTAATCAACTGCTGCACACGCTCATTGCCGTTAATTTGCAGCTCTGCGCGGCGGTAGTGCTGTACTTCCTCTGAAGTAAAGATGAGATTTGCTAATTCTTTCGCTTTTTTCGAAATATCTTCTCGAACGATCAGATCGCGAGTATGGAAACTCGGAATTCCACAGCCTTCGCCATGCTCATGATCATGGTCACATTGCGCTGCTTGATTATCTGCTGTATGCTGCTCTGCCATTTGTCATCTCTCCTGTTTTACCGTTAGCTAACGGCTTCTTGTGCATCCTGTTCTATACTTTCGGCTTTGATATACCAAGTTTGTGCCTCGGTAACCTTAGCCATAATAAACTGGCCAACCCATTCCTTTGGACCTTCCAAATGCACTAATTTATTCGTACGCGTCCGTCCGGAAAGGACGTTAGCGTTGTTTTTGCTTTCGCCTTCAATGAGAACCTCGACAATTTCACCACGAAGCTGCTCATTCTTTTCTCTCGCATTTGCAGCAAGCTGTGCATTGAGACGCTGTAAACGAGCTTTTTTCACCTCTAGCGGAACATTATCTTCCATACTAGCGGCAGGTGTACCCTCACGCGGAGAGTAAAGGAACGTATAAGCCGAATCAAAGCCAACTTCTTTCACCAGCGTCATCGTATCCTCGAACTGCTCGTCTGTTTCACCAGGGAAACCGACGATTATATCTGAAGTGAGCATCGCGCCAGGTATTGCTTTTTTAATTTTAGCAACCAGCTCTAGATACATCTCGCGAGAATACTTGCGGCTCATTCGTTTCAATATTTCGGTGCTGCCGGACTGTACAGGCAAATGAATATGCTCAACCAAATTGCCGCCTGTTCCAAGCACCTCAATCAAATGATCGTCAAAATCACGCGGATGACTCGTCATAAAGCGAATACGCGGAATGTCAATTTTGGACATATCATGCATCAGATCGCCAAAGCGATAGTTGATGTCCTCAAAATCCTTGCCGTAAGCATTAACATTTTGCCCAAGCAATGTAATTTCTTTAA
The DNA here is from genome assembly GCF_056398745.1 of Paenibacillus sp. 01T424. Classification (NCBI taxonomy): domain Bacteria; kingdom Bacillati; phylum Bacillota; class Bacilli; order Caryophanales; family Paenibacillaceae; genus Paenibacillus; species Paenibacillus sp. 01T424. Next base: position 13,453 of record NZ_JBFTPZ010000027.1, read on the forward strand.
ATCCTCGTCTAGCTAAGTCGCGCACTTCAGCAATGACATCTTCTGGACGTCTGCTGCGCTCTTTCCCGCGTGTATATGGCACGATGCAATACGTACAAAACTTATCGCATCCGTACATAATATTAACCCAAGCACGCATTCCTTCGCGTTTCTTAGGCATATTTTCGATAATATCGCCTTCCTTGGACCATACCTCAACGACCAGTTCTTTACTGAAATAAGCATTTTGCAGCAAGTACGGAAGTCTATGAATGTTATGCGTACCAAAGATCATATCTACAAACGAATGCTTTTGCAAAATACGTCCTACAACCGATTCTTCCTGTGACATACAGCCGCAAACACCTAACAGCAAATCCGGTTTCTCCGTCTTCAGCGCTTTCAAATGGCCAAGCTCTCCAAACACTTTATCTTCAGCATTCTCACGAATGGCACATGTATTAAGTAAGATCACATCTGCAAGATTTCGATCCTCCGTAGCTATATAACCCATTTCTTCGAACATGCCCTTCATGACTTCGGTGTCATGCTCGTTCATTTGGCAGCCATACGTTTGGATTAAATAAAACTTGCCTATACCCATCGATCGAAGCTCAGCAGGAATCGCAAAGTCATAATGCACCTCGATATCCTCTTTGCCCCGCTTCTTCTCATCCTTGTGATTGGGAGCAGAGTTGATTTGTATATTCCGACCTTTAATTCGAACGGTAGTCATGCCATCTTCTTCTCGTAAAATCTTTGCATCCGAAAAATCGAAATACTTGGAGTAGTCCTTAACACCCGTGCCAGATTTTAAGTCTGGTGTGCTTTTGGTCTCCTTCGTCATAGGGATTCACTTCCTTTATCTGCAATTTCCATAATCAATTATATTTATTCATTTGAACATATCAATTAGAAATTATATCATAACGCCCCCGCCTAATCCATCACAAGCAAATCAAAAAAAAGCTTATAGAAATGGTTTCTTTCTTTTACTATCATTTTTATTGATATGTATAGTCAAATGGCAGTCATACAAATGGACATTGATTAATGTTTTAGAACCCACATTGCAATGTCATAATTTACATGCTAAAGTTAATATATAGATTATTGATTAGAGTAACCTTATTCAAATGAAAAAGGAGTAGTTTTATGGCTGGAAAAAAGATTAAAATTGCTGTGCCCGACGAAGAAGGACAGGTTTCCATCATGTTTTCCCGTGGAGGACCTCGTGCTGGAGCCGGAAGAAAGGGATTTGGGGAGACTAAAAAAATTTCGTTAACGCTCACCAATGAGGTCTGGAGCGAGCTTGAAAATCGGTGCAAAACATCTGGTCTCTCCCGATCTGAAGTAATTCGCGGAATAATAGAGTCATCATTAAATACACACGACAAATTATTGTAAAGACGGGTGACAATCATGCTTGTTGAAGTGAGACAGCAATCGTTGCATATTGGACTTCAGCATATTGCTGCTGGTTTGGCATTAAGAGCAGTTTCCCCTATTCTTTCAGGCATTAAAATGCAAGCCGGAGCCCATGGTCTTTCTCTCACAGCCTGCAATACATCTATGACTCTTCAATATATTATCCCTTGTCATTGTGACCACCTTAAAATTGATAAAGAAGGAAGTACAGTTATCCCCGCTCGTCTTTTGCTCGATATTGTCCGCAGTTTTTCAACTGAAAGCAAAGTAAAGCTCGCAGAGTTAAAACATAATTTTATACATATTGAATCAGATCATTCTATTTACAGTCTGGCTACAATGGATGTTTCACAATTTCCAGATATGCGCAGCTTAGAGAATACAGCTAAATTTCAAATCGATAATATAGCGTTTAAAAAGATTGTGAAGCAAGTTTCGTTTGCAGCTTCCACTTCTGAAGTGAAACCGATATTGACAGGCATTTCTTGTCAAACCATTAATGGAAAGCTGAGGCTTTCTGCTACCGATGGCGTTCGGCTTGCTACAAGCACCTCAAATCTAAGTGAAAACAGCTCTGATTCAGTTCCGTTTGTTATTCCAGCAAAACATTTGTCCGATTATTCTAAAATGTTGTCAGATGGATCTAGCAAAACACAAATTACGATTTCAGACCAGGTCATTTCCTTCAACACATTAAATTTCAGTATGCAATCGCTGCTTATTCAAGGCACATTTCCTGTAGTTGAAAGATTGGTGCCACAAACCTTTTCAACCGAAATAACGATGAACACTGCCCCTTTTCTTCGGGCCGTCCAACGCGTCAGCTTGCTCGTTAGTGATACACATGCCATCGGGATGCGCATTTCATCTTGTGAAATCGAATTATTTGCAGCAGCAGCTGAGATAGGCGATGTCTCGGAAAAGTTCGCTATTAACCCTATTTTTGGTGAGCCGCTTATTGTTTTTTTCAATGGAAAATATATGAGAGATATTATGCAAGCGATTGACAGCACACAAGTGTTGTTGCGATTTACAGGAAAAAATAAACCGATCTTAGTTAGGCCGACCAACAACGAAGATACACTATACATTATTTCTCCAGTGCTGACTGCACATCAGCTATAATTTCAAGACAAATAAAAGAGAGGACAGCATATACGCTGTCCTCTCTTTTACATTACTAATCAATTATCGAAATAAAGGATCAATAAATGTCTTGCAAAACCGGTCCTGTATTTCTTCACAAGTGTAGCCCATCACGTACCGCAATTGCCTAAACGTATGCGGGGATTGAATGGATATAAAGGAATGAGCAGCATAACAAGGATCAATAGGCTTAATTTGCTCTTTCTCCATTGCTTCCTCAAACAAGCTGCGCAGGACAGTATGCAAATAAAGATAAGGGGGTGATTGGAAAAAATCACCTTTAGGATGTTCAAGTTCGATTTTATTAAAAGATTGCATCACGCCAAGCCATTTCGATTCCTTATCGATAAACGCTATAATTTTGCGCATAACTCCGCTCAATCGCTCATGTACGGACAGCATAGCCTCTTCTGTCAAATACGCGTCGATCTCATTGATGAAAATTTCAAAATTCTCTTTCATCATATCCATACACAAATCACCTTTGTTTGAATACCTCCGGTACAAGGTGCCTTGTCCAATACCGACTGATTTGGCGATTTGATGCATACTGACCGATTCTACCCCATGCTCCGTAAACAAGTGATTAGCCGTACGCAAAATCGCTTTGCTGAGCGCTTGTTTCGTTCTGCTGTTTTCTGGTGCAGTCATCGTTCCTATCTCCTTTTTCCGCGTTTACAAATCTTACGATTGACAATTGCCCCATTCGTCTTTATTATTCAGTAATGCGGACAATTGTCCGCTCATAGAAGCGGTCACCTTTTATTGTAGCCTGCTGGTACACAGAGGTCAACAATAGTTGGATAGACCCTCATATTTGGATAGGAGGAAATAAAATGGCTTCAGCTTCAAAAAAAGCAGCACCTGCTGGTGATCCGATGTCCATGCGCAATATTATTGCACCGCTGATTGCCATTATCGTCGGTATGTTCATGGTTATTTTGGACGGCACCGCAATGAATGTCGCTATGCCAGGTTTAATGGCCGACTTCAAAAGCTCGATGTCGCTTGTGCAGTGGACCATTACGGGTTATGCACTAGCACAGGCTGCTGTTATTCCGCTTGCGGGATGGATGTCAGATCGTTTTGGCGCCAAACAAGTCTTTTTGTTCTCAATCATTATGTTTACGATTGGTTCCGGTCTTTGTGCATTAGCAACAACCGCTGAACAGCTTATCGTATTCCGTATCATTCAAGGTCTTGGCGGCGGTATGGTTGCTCCAATCGCAATGGCCTTTACCTTTAGACTCAGCCCTCCTGGCAAACAAGGAGCAGTTATGGGTATGATCGGTATTCCAATGCTGTTAGCTCCCGCTCTTGGCCCTGTAGTAGCAGGCTGGCTCGTTGATTATGTATCTTGGCATTGGATATTTATTATCAATCTTCCAATTGGTGTCATTGCCGTTATCGTAGGGCTTCGCACCTTGCCAAAAATTGAACGCAAACATGTTCCTTCCCTAGACTTTTTAGGTATGATTTTCGCCCCACTTGCTTTTGCCAGTCTTGCTTATGGCGTAAGCTCTGCTGGCGGCGGTGAAGGCGGCGCAGGCAGCGGCTGGACCTCGCCTGAAGCTTTGATCGGTATGATAGTAGGCGGTATTTCGCTTATCCTCTTCATCATAATAGAACTGAAGCGCAAGGAGCCTTTGCTTGAGCTTCGCGTCTTTAAATCAAGCAATTTCACACGCGGCATTATTTTGCAGTGGATTGTTCAAATCGCATTATTCGGAACATTATTCTTAATTCCGATTTTCTTGCAAATCGCCAAAGGTTACTCCGCATTTGATACTGGACTTATTTTGCTTCCACAAGCTTTAGCAGCAGGTATTTTCATGCCGATCGGCGGCAAGCTGTTTGACCGCTTCGGAGCTCGTCCAATCGTCATTGCCGGTTTATCCATTGTTACGATTGCAGGCTTCATCCTTAGCCAGCTTTCAGCGGACACGACTCTTCTCACTCTTATGATTCCGATTGCTCTTCTCGGTGCAGGTATGGGCTTGTCGATGATGCCGCTTAACACACATATTATGCAATCCGCTCCTAAGGAGCTCGTTAGCCGCGTAACCTCGCTGACCGCAGCTGCGCAGCAGGTTATGACTTCCTTTGCAATCGCCGGCTTGTCGACGATTCTCGCTAGCAGAGTAGAGCATTACAGTGTAACTAACCCAGGACCAAATGTAGTGTACTCCTCTTACGGGGATACGTTCTTCATCTTGGCATCCATTTCAATCGTTGGCGCCCTCACAGCCTTCCTGCTTCGCAGACCGAAGCAAGAAGATGGCACCAATGCTGAGAATAAACCTGAAGTATCCATGATGATGGGACATTAATTCCATCTTTCCAAACAAAAAAAACAGCTTCCTCATCGTCTCTGACGACAGGGAAGCTGTTTTTTTTATTGACTAATCTATGATTTCAGCCATATCTCCGTTTTTCACGCCTGCTGCATTTGCTTCATCTGTATCAATATGCATATCAAGTGCGAATTGATCAGATACACGTGCAACAACATTTTCGAATACGACACCGCGCTCGCCAGCGAAACGAACCCGCAGCGACTGCTTGTCCGCAATACCAAACCGCTCAGCATCGCTTGTGTGGAAATGAATATGACGAGCCGCTACAATGACGCCCTCTTCGATTGTAACCTCTCCAGCAGGCCCTTGAAGCTTAATGCCTGCAGAGCCTTTTGTATTACCTGATTCCCGAACTGGCGGGTTAACGCCTAACGCAAATGCGTCCGTACGCGATACCTCGAGCTGCGTCTCTTTCCGTGCAGGTCCGAGAATTCTTACTTTTCCAAATGTTCCTTTTGGACCAACAACCGCTACCGTTTCATTCGCAGCGTATTGTCCTGGCTGAGACAATGGTTTCATTTCAGTTAACGCATAACCTGCCCCAAACAATATTTCAACATGCTCCTGTGATAAATGAATATGTCTTGCAGATACTCCGATTGGTACTCCTCTATGTATCATGTTGTCACTCTCCTGATTTAATTTTGTTGTTTTCCACAGAGTTGAAAGAAAAAGCATACGGCCTTTTGGCCGCATGCTTATCATACCACTTATTTAAATTCGGCAACAAGCTTATCGAATTCTTCTGGGGTGATTTTGATATTTTGCTTAGCTAGAGCCTCGGGCTTGAAGCCTGTAATCAAATCTTCATAGGCTTTTCGCGTTTTATTCTGATAGATTAGTCCTGTGAGCATGCCGTTTGTTTCCATAATCTTGTTCATCGCCTGCACGCGGTTTGTTGGATCGTAATCAGGGAATTGCTCCAAGTTCACGATATTTTCCTTAAACCAGTCGTACGTATTGATTTTGTTGAAGGTAACACATGGGCTGAACACGTTAATCAAGGAGAAACCTTCGTGGTTGATTCCCTCTTCGATTAATTTCGTCAGCTGCTTCAAATCACTCGAGAATGATTGAGCAATAAATGTTGCACCCGCAGATAACGCAATCTCAAGCGGTGACAGCGTCGACTCAATCGAGCCTTCCGGCGTCGATTTTGTTTTGAAGCCTTCCGCGCTGCGCGGTGAAGTTTGACCTTTGGTTAAGCCATAAATTTGGTTATCCATTACGATATAAGTCACATTCAGGTTGCGACGGATCGCGTGAACCGTGTGCCCCATACCAATAGCGAAGCCGTCTCCGTCTCCGCCTGAAGCGATTACGGTAAGCTCGCGATTAGCAAGCTTTACACCTTGTGCGATAGGCAGCACGCGGCCGTGTATGCCATGGAAGCCATAAGCGTTAATGTAGCCAGAGATCCGGCCTGAACATCCAATACCTGATATAACCGCTAGGTTCTCAGGTTCTAGTCCTACGTTAGCTGCTGCACGTTGAATCGCCGCTTGAATAGAAAAGTCTCCGCAGCCCGGGCACCAGTTAGGTTTTACATTATTTCTAAACTCTTTGAACGTTGCCATCTAAACTCAACTCCTTACATGCTTTGTGAACGTCGGAAGGTAAAAATGGGTTACCGTCGTATTTAAGCAAGCTATCGATTTTTTCTGCAAAACCAGCATGCATTTTAATTTGTCCTGCCAGCTGTCCGGTTGCATTATTTTCGATGACAATTACTTTTTTCGCATTTTGCAAGTAAGGAAGCAGAGGTTTAGTTGGGAACGGATGAATTTGACGAATCGTGATATGGTTCGTTTTCACGCCATCTAGAGTCAGCAAGCTTCTAGCTTCATCAATCGTGCCGCCAGTAGAACCCATACCGATAATAAGCAAATCAGGCGTTTCATGAGGCGCGTCAACACGAATAGCTTCACGAATGTACATATCATTCAGCTTATTCAATCGCTTATCCATCATGTGCTGACGGTTCATTGCATTCTCCGATGGACGTCCAGTTTCATCATGCTCTACGCCGGTCACATGATGCAGACCGCCCTTCTCGCCAGGCAATACACGAGGGGAAATGCCGTCTTCTGTTAGCTCATAGCGTTTAAACAAGTCGTGGCCTTCAAGGGCAGGCACATTCTCGACTAGTTTGCCGCGTTTGATTTCAATTTTGCTGTAATCAAGCTGATCACAGGATTGTTTGCCGAGCGACAGCTGCAAATCGGTCATCAGAATAACCGGTACTTGATATTCCTCAGCCAAATTGAACGATTCAATCGTATCGTAGAAGCAGTCTTCAATCGATGCAGGAGCAATGACGATTTTTGGAATCTCTCCATGTGTGCCATAAACCATTGCGTTCAAGTCCGATTGCTCTTGCTTCGTAGGTAGACCCGTTGAAGGACCGCCACGCTGCGTATTAACGATGACCAGCGGTGTTTCTGTCATGCCTGCAAGACCAATAGCCTCCATCATTAGGGACAGTCCAGGACCCGCAGAAGCGGTCATTGTGCGTACGCCAGCATAGTTTGCACCAATCGCCATCGTTACCGCTGCAATTTCATCCTCCGTTTGCACGACTGTTCCGCCGAATTTCGGAAGCTTTTTAATTAAATATTCCATAATCTCGGAAGCTGGTGTGATCGGGTAAGCCGCCATCAAACGGCAACCAGCTGCCAAAGAACCTAGACCGATTGCTTCATTGCCAATCATGAACAGCTTCTGCTGCCCATCCGCCTCATCTAGCTTAAATTCGTCAAGCGGTCCGCCCGCTTGCTCCAGCACAAACTCAGCGCCGCTTTTTACCGCTTCGATATTTTTCTCTACAACAGCTGCGCCTTTGCGTCCAAACTCTTCTTCAACCGCTTTATTGAATACTTCAAGCGGAAGACCAAGAAGCGCCCAAGAAGCGCCGGAGGCAACCATGTTTTTCATTAATGAAGTGCCTAGCTCCTCAGCCATCTTCGTAATCGGAACAGCAAACAGTCTAGCATCTATGCCTTCAGGAATCGTTGGGTTAAACTTTGCATCTGCAACGATAACGCCGCCTAGACGCAATTCCTTCGCATTCAAATCAATGCTTTCTTGGTCAAAAGCAACCAAAATATCCAAATCATCCGAAATAGCACGAATCGGCTTCGTGCTTATACGAATTTTGTTATTCGTATGTCCGCCTTTGATCCGCGAGGAGAAATGACGATATCCATATAAATAATAGCCTAAACGGTTTAGCGCCGTGGAAAAAATCCGGTCTGTACTTTCGACGCCTTCACCTTGTTGTCCCCCGATCTTCCAAGACAATTGACTAATCAAAATGCCCAACTCCTCTTTGTCTAAAACGTGCAATATTCTATTTCATCAAGTAATTATATAGTATAATTCATAACAGTCACAACAAGTTTAAAGCGCATATCTATAAAAATCAAGATGTAAACGCTTAATATAAGCATAGTTTGTTTCGATCAATCCCATACCGCAAATAGATCGAATTCATTTTAGTTAAAAGGAAGATTTTCCCGAAGGAAACGAAGAGCATTACCGGACATAAACTGTTCGGTTTGCTGCTCAGAATATCGTTTAAGAAGTGCCTCTTGAAGATTAACGAGTTCTCCAGGATGCGTTAATTGTTTCATATAACTATCAATTCCGTCAAAATCAGAGCCGAGCATAATATGCGATGCTCCGCCCAGCTCACAAATATGCTCAATATGACGCAATAAATCATCGATGACAACGACTTCCGCGCTGGATACAAACCAAGGCACAAAAGTAACCCCTACTACTCCTTGCATCTCAATTATTTTTTCAATTTGGGCATCCCTCAAATTTCGCGGATGATCGCAGATTGCTCTTGCATTTGAATGAGAAGCTAGGATCGGTTTCTTGGAAAGCTCAGCAACATCCCAGAACGCACGTTCAGATAAATGTGATACATCTATTAGTATATCCAAATTATTGCATTCTTCTACTAGCAATTTCCCTTTTGCGGTCAAGCCCCCGCCGCGCTGCTCCATCGCTCCGTCCGCAGCCCAATTCGCATGATTCCATGTCATTCCAGCTGCACGTATGCCTAATTGATGCATGATGCGAAGCAGTGACATTTGTCCTTGAAGACCATCAACACCTTCAAGCGACAGTAATGCTCCGATTTTTCCATCCTTAATACAAGAATCCAAGTCATGGGTTGTCCTTACCCACACCATGTCCTCGCAGCTTAATACCATCTGGTGGAAACGATCTACACTCTCCAAAATCGGCTCTAGTCGACCATTCATTGATTGTGGAATATAGATTGCAAAAGTTTGCAAGATCGTTCCTGCAGCCTTTAAACGCTCGTATGTAACATCTAATTTGCCGGGCTTATTGCCTTGAAAATATAAATTTTCATCAATCAACAGTTTGCATAGCACATCGCAATGGAAATCTACCACTTTCATAGACGCACCTCACCGTTTATAATTTGCAGCAAAAAAACCTGTCTACGACGTAAACAGGCGAACGATTGTTTTTTAATCCAATTGGCTTACATCTTAACGCCGCTTGGACTTGCTACCGAGGTTCAACAATCAATTTGATTGCTGTTCGATCCTCCCCATCGATAACAATGTCAGTAAAAGCCGGTATGCAAATTAAATCCACCCCGCTGGGAGCGACAAATCCACGAGCAATCGCAACTGCTTTGATCGCTTGATTTAACGCACCAGCACCAATGGCTTGCAGCTCCGCACCACCACGTTCACGAAGAACGCCAGCTAGCGCACCTGCAACGGAATTTGGATTGGACTTTGCTGAAACTTTTAATACATCCATAAAAAGAACCTCCCCTTGGACTGTTGGATGGATTCCACTTTTAAATAGTATTCGAGGGAGTTTAAAAAATTCCTGCTTTTATTCCGCATATTAACAAACTGTTCTGAATTGTCAGAACTTTCACTAGAATCATAGCATTACATCAGAAGCCATTCATCTTCCGTAAGACGAATTTTCTCAATTTTCCGTGCCTGTCCCGTCGCATCATCGATTTGAACAGATATCGCATGCAAATGCCACTTTCCTTCATCCACTACAAAACGAACCGGCAGCTGCGTAATAAATTTATGCAAAACGGCGTTTCGCTCCATGCCAAGCACCCCTTCTTTAGGGCCAACCATGCCAACATCTGTTATGTAAGCCGTGCCCCCAGGCAGGATCGTATCATCATTCGTTTGTACGTGCGTATGCGTGCCAAGCACGATAGAAGCTCTGCCATCGAGATGCCATCCCATTGCGATTTTCTCCGAGGTTGCTTCCGCATGAAAATCAACTAGGATATTGTTCGTTTGCTCTTTTGCCTCTTCGATCAATTCGTCTGCTTTGCGGAATGGACAATCGATTGGCGGTAAAAAGGTGCGGCCTTGCAAGTTAATAATAGCAAGCTGCTTTCCGCCAGCCTTAATAAAAGCCATGCCTTGTCCAGGAGCGCCTTCTGCATAATTTGCTGGGCGAACCAAGCGCGGCTCGTCGTCGATCCATTCAAAAATATCTTTATTATCCCACGTATGGTTGCCCATCGTTATGCCATGGATTCCCCATTCGAAAAATTCTTTAGCAATGGTTGCTGTAATCCCACGACCAGCAGCGGCATTCTCGCCATTCGCAATAATAATATGAGGGTTATATTTACTTTTAAGTGCTGGCAGTACTCGTTTTAACGCGCTTCTTCCTACATTGCCTACGATATCGCCGATAAATAATACGTTCATTCATTACACTTCCTTTTTTGTACGCCTGCAAACAGAAAAGTGGCTAACTAGCAGCCACTTTTCTGAAAAGCTTATATTTTTTTGTTTACTTACTTTGCATATTCAACCGCGCGTGTCTCACGAATAACCGTAACTTTAATATGTCCCGGATAATCAAGTTCGCTCTCGATTTTCTTCGTAATATCACGAGCGAGTCGGAATGCTTCTGTATCATCGATTTTCTCTGGCTGCACCATGACGCGCACTTCGCGGCCAGCTTGGATCGCGTATGATTTTTCAACGCCTTCAAACGATTCGGAAATGTCTTCAAGCTTCTCCAGACGTTTGATATACGTTTCAAGCGTTTCACGACGAGCTCCAGGGCGTGCAGCGGACAATGCATCTGCTGCTCCTACGAGCATCGCGATAACGGAAGTGGCATCCGTATCACCGTGATGGGAGGCAATACTGTTAATAACGACAGGATGCTCCTTGTATTTCTTAGCGAGCTCAACGCCGATCTCAACGTGTGATCCTTCAACTTCGTGGTCAAGTGCTTTACCGATATCATGCAGCAAGCCTGCACGCCTTGCGAGCGTAACATCTTGACCAAGCTCTGCTGCCATCAATCCAGTCAAGTAAGCGACCTCCATTGAGTGCTTCAGCACGTTTTGACCATAACTTGTCCGATATTTCAATCGACCTAAAATCTTGATTAAATCCGGATGCAAGCTATGAACGCCAACCTCGAAAGTAGCTTGCTCACCGTATTCACGGATACGCTCATCCACTTCTTTACGAGATTTTTCAACCATTTCTTCAATGCGGGCAGGATGGATACGACCGTCAGCCACAAGCTTTTCCAAAGAAGTGCGGGCAATTTCGCGTCTTATCGGGTCGAAACCAGATAAAATGACCGCTTCCGGTGTATCGTCGATAATAAGATCGATACCAGTCAATGTTTCCAAAGCACGGATATTACGGCCTTCACGCCCAATAATACGGCCTTTCATTTCTTCATTAGGCAAGGTTACGACGGAAACCGTCGTCTCAGCCACATGATCTGCCGCACAGCGCTGAATAGCTAGTGATATAATATCACGGGCTTTCTTATCGGCCTCTTCTTTCGCTTGCTGCTCGATCTCTTTAATCATCTGTGCTGTCTCATGTCGTACTTCCTGTTCAACATTGGATAAAATGATCGATTTCGCATCTTCCGTTGTCAGACTCGATATACGTTCCAATTCACTTAACTGTTGCTTGTAAATGGAGTCGATCTGCTCTTGCGTTTCTTCGATCCGTTTTTCTTTGTTGGCTACAGTTTCTTCTTTGCGTTCTAGCGCTTCTAACTTTTTATCCAGCGACTCCTCTTTTTGGAGCAAACGTCTTTCCTGACGTTGAGCCTCGTTGCGACGTTCACGAATGTCTCTCTCGGCTTCGGAACGAAGTTTGTGGACTTCATCTTTTGCCTCTAGCACAGTTTCTTTCTTCTGAGCTTCCGCTTCTTTTTTCGCATTTTCTACGATTACAATAGCAGCTTGCTCAGCACTTGAAATTTTGGCCTCGGCAATCGACTTTCGAATAAAATAACCAATCCCAAAGAATATTGCGCCAACAAAGAGACAGATCAAGATCCAAATGATCTCATTAGGCATCTTGTTCACCTCCTTGTTGCATACACCAAGGCACTGCTTGGGATGATATTAGGTTTTCAACCGGCTTCAAACCGTTTAAACATTTACTAATTTGACGAAAATAATCGTATTGAATCAACTTTTGGAAGGAAAATTGATTCAATAATGAAGGAATACAACCTCATTTTATCTTTTCGTAAAATCAATTGTCAAGCAAAAGCCCATCATCTTCCTCGAATGAGTCTTCTTCCCCATCCAGATCGATCGACTTTATCACGTCTTTCACGATATCTCCCGGAAAGCCGCTGCGCATTAAATACCCCATAAGCTTACGTTTTTTCTCAAATGGTTCGCCTTTTAAAGATCGCCATTTCTTCTCCGCAGCCTTCTTAGCAGATGCTAATTCCACTTTCTGGTCCAGTGAACCGATTGCTTCTGCTGCGGCTTCTTTCGACACGCCTCGCTGTTGCAGCTCTTGCTGAATGAACCGTCGACCCTTTAAGCGATTCTTAAGCCGGCTGGTCGCAAATTGGCGTGCATATTGTTCATCATCCACAATATGCTCTCTTTCTAAACGGTCAAGGGCATACTGAATATTGTCAGCTTCAAAAAACTTGCGATTCAAATATTGCTCAATCTGCTTTCTCGTTCGCGGTCTAGCTCCCAAATATGCGATAGCCATTATATATCCCCGATAACGCTCATCTTCCATTCGTATTTCATCGGCCTGAGCTTCGGTTACAACTTGTCCCTTGGTCAATCGATAACGAATCAATATATCTTCATGCACGGACAGAATAGCTTTCTCTGACTCGGCAAAAAGATGGTATAACTTCCGTTCTTTTTTGTCTTGCTTAACGGATAATATCATCCATTCTTCTTCGGTTCTTGAATGGCTTTCGGTCATACGGTACATCCTCTCTAAACACAGCTTCGCCGTCCCTAACAGGACGGCGAAGCATCAACACGTATAATTGCCGGACAATTTATTCTAGATCTTCGAACTCTTCATCGTCTTCATCAGGTTTGAAATTAGCCTGAGTTGCTGCTGCAGACAAGTTGCTCGCATCGCGAATTTGCTTTTCAATAACTTCGGCAACATCCTTGTGATCTTTCAAATATTGCTTCGCATTCTCACGACCTTGGCCCAGACGCTCGCCATTGTAAGAGAACCATGCTCCGCTCTTCTGAACGATATCCATCTCAACACCGATATCAACAAGTGTACCTTCTCTGGAAATACCTTCGCCGTACATGATGTCCACCTCAGCTTGCTTAAACGGTGGAGCAACCTTGTTCTTAACAACCTTAATACGAGTACGGTTACCTATCATGTCATTGCCTTGCTTCAGCGTCTCAATACGACGTACGTCAAGACGTACGCTTGAGTAGAATTTCAATGCGCGTCCGCCTGGTGTTGTCTCGGGGTTACCGAACATAACGCCGACTTTCTCACGCAATTGGTTAATAAAGATCGCAATTGTTTTCGATTTGCTGATTGCTCCCGATAGCTTTCTCAAAGCCTGAGACATCAGACGAGCTTGAAGACCTACGTGAGAATCACCCATGTCGCCTTCGATTTCAGCTTTCGGTACGAGTGCCGCAACGGAGTCAATAACGATAATATCTACCGCGCCGCTTCTTACAAGAGCTTCGGCAATTTCCAAAGCTTGTTCGCCTGTATCAGGCTGCGAAAGCAATAGCTCATCAATATTTACACCAAGCTTGCTTGCATAAAGCGGGTCAAGCGCATGCTCGGCATCGATAAAGGCAGCTTGTCCGCCAATTTTTTGAACTTCAGCAATCGCGTGAAGCGCAACTGTCGTTTTACCAGAAGATTCTGGTCCATATATTTCGATAACCCGTCCACGCGGTAATCCGCCTATTCCCAAAGCAATATCTAGAGCAAGCGAACCGCTAGGCACGGTCTCAACTTGCATGTGTGTGGATTCTCCCAATTTCATGATGGAGCCTTTACCAAATTGTTTCTCAATTTGACGCAAAGCCATTTCTAGTGCAGCGCGACGATCCGACAAGAAACTCACATCCTTCTTTATTTATAATTTTATGATACCTTTTTTCCGGCAGGTTGACAAGCATTTTTTCGAACATACATTCGCCTTTTCGCTTCGCCCCCTTAAATGGACATAAAAAAACCGCAGCAAAGATAATCTTCGCTACGGTTCTTCCGATAACTAAGCTTTATTATAACGGTCAAACCGTCAATTGACAAACATTATTTATGGCAATCATCCATTTACCAAACATGCATCTGCCATTCCTAATCAGCAAAATTACCGTGCTTGCAGCGCAAGCCACAAACGATACAAAGCAGACTTTACTGCTCGCATTCTTATCATGCCTCTGCCGCCGCTCAAATTCAGCGTATGAACAGCGGTCGGTTTGCCGCGCTCGGCAATTCCTACATAGACAAGCCCCACTGGCTTGCCTTCTGATTGTGCTGGTCCAGCAACTCCTGTCAAAGAAACGCCAAAATCAGCATCGGAGAGTTCTCGAACCCGCTCTGCCATTAAAGCGGCAGTCGAATCGCTAATCGCTCCAGGAGCCCCTTCGCCTTCAAGTTGAGTCATCGGAATGCTGAGCATATGATGCTTCATTATATTGGTGTAGGTGACAACCCCTCCTACGTACTCTCCACTGCTTCCAGGAACGTTTGTAATTAGCTCGGCAAGCAAACCCCCACTAATGCTTTCCGCGCTCGCCAGCTTGCGTCTTGAGGCTCTCAGCAGTTGTATAACCTCCTCCTCAAGAGGGATATCCTGCTCTGCATACAAATACTCGCCTACCCGATTCTTAATCTGCTGCACACTTTTATCGATTTTCAGATCAGCCTCAATGGAAGAGCTCGCTTTGGTCGATACGCGTATCGAAACCTCGCCTTCCTTTGCATAAGGTGCGATCGTAGGATCAAGCTGCCCATCAATTAGATCCAGAAGCTTAGCTTCGAGGTTGGATTCACCTATCCCCGCAAACTTTAAAATGCGAGAATAAAGCGGATTGGCCTCTCCCAACATCGAACGCAGCCACCCTTCGCCGGCGCCTTCCATCATCGGCTTCATTTCACGCGGCGGTCCCGGCAGCAGCAAATAAAGTGTTCCATCAACAGACAAACCGTTGCCAACTGCTAAGCCTGTTGTATTTTCCAACGGAACCCCGCCATCGATCATCAAAGCCTGACGACGATTGCTCTCCACCATATGAATGCCGCGCGAGCTGAACATCTGCTCAATTGCTGACATAGACGGCTCATGAATACTCAGCTCACGGTTCAAATAATCAGCTAATACATCTTTTGTAAGATCATCTTGTGTTGGTCCGAGTCCGCCAGTAAAAACAAGCAAATCCGCTCGGCTTCTGCCGATCTCAATGGCTTGCCTCAGGCGAGCAGAATTATCCCCAACTACAGTCTGAAAATAGACGTCTACACCCAACTCTGCAAGCTTCTGCGATAAGTATTGGGCATTCGTATTAACAATTTGCCCGAGCAGCAGCTCTGTCCCGACTGCAATAATTTCTGCTTTCATGATTCAAGTTCTCCTTCATATTCAAATGTATGAGTAAATACAGGCATATAAGCAAAAGCATCTCCCCTTTTTGACGGAAAGATGCTTTACCATTATTCTACCGGAATCAGATGTTTGTTTTTCAAGAAATAATCAATGCCTGAGTAAACCGTAATAGCAGCTGCTACCCAGCTTGCGATAACATCGAATGGAAAATCAATAAAATTGAATGGGAAATTATTAATAAGGAGAGCGATAATCATCGTAATTTGAATCGCCGTCTTCCATTTTCCCCAAGTGCTGGCAGCCATAACAGAACCCTCTAAAAGTGCGATTTGACGAAGTCCTGTAACAGCAAACTCTCTACTGATAATAACAATGGCAATCAGCGCATTAAGTTTATCCATTTCAACAAGTGAAATGAGAACTGCCGCCACGAGAAGCTTATCCGCCAAAGGGTCAAGCAGCTTGCCGAGGTTAGTTACAATTTTGTTTTTCCTTGCAATATAACCATCTAGACCGTCTGTGCTTGCTGCCACAATAAAAATGAGTGCCGCTGCAATTTGATTGTATGTAATGGAGAAGTCAGAAATCGTGAACGACCCCAAATCCACTTTAATAAGCAGAAAAAACATAATAACCGGCACCAAAAATATTCTGGCTAGTGTAATGCGGTTCGCCAGATTCACGCAATTCCCTCCTCAGATCGATCTAACTCATAGGTGTGCGTTACGCGAACCCTTTGTTTGTAAAAAAAATCAGATTTTTGTCCCAGCTGCAATTCATTTGTTAAGCAGCTTTGAGTGACCGCATGTGTTTTTTCTCTCATCTATGTATCCCCCAGATCCAACTGTAAAGCTGTCTAAACAAGTATAATACATGCCATTACACGTGTCAAAAGCGGCTAAAGCCTCATTTTTCATCTACGGCTTTACCAAAACGAAAAGCCCCGTTTCTCGGAAACCGATGAAACGAAGCCTTTTTAAATATAAGAAAGTATATATTTTGCACCTACTCTTCTTATATTTCTTCGTCAAAGCTGCTTCAGCATCCAGAGGACGCTGAAGGCGTTTTTGCTTGTTAGGAACGATAATTAGTAAATTGAAGCTCTACAGGCAAATCCGCTTCCCTGAGCAGCTTCATAACAGCTTGCAAATCATCTAAGCTTTTTCCGGAAACGCGCAGTTGGTCGCCTTGAATCAAGCTTTTTACCTTCAGCTTTGAATCGCGGATAAGTATATTAATTTTTTTTGAAACATCCTGCTCAATACCCTGTCTTAGCTTAATGCGCTGACGAACCGTATTGCCGGAAGCACCTTCAATTTTTCCGTAGTCCATGTTTTTAATTGGAACTCCGCGTTTTACCATTTTGGATAATAAAATGTCCAGCACACTCTTAAGTTTATACTCATCTTCTGAAGCAACAACAAGATCTTCCTTCTCAAGTGCAATGGAACTCTTGCTGCCTTTAAAATCAAAGCGTGTTTCAATTTCCCGCTCCGCCTGCTTAATCGCATTGGCTAATTCTTGCATATCCACCTTGGATACAATATCAAATGCATTTTCTGATGCCAATTCAATCTCTCCTTTGTTACGGTAATCATTATTCCGTTTTCGTTTGATTCGTTCCCGTACCTGTACCTGTACCTGTGTTAGTGCCAGATTCAGTTCCAGTATCAGTATTTCCACCTGTTGGAGCGTTTTCGTCAATTAGAGGTTTAAGCAGCAGCTTCTTCGAGCCCGCTCTGTCCCCGTCAGGAACAATAACGCCATCAACCTTAATTTCCGTCAAATCTGCTCTACCAACATTGATATAAAGCGGACCAGTAAGTTCAAATGATTCTACACTGCCATCCTCAGCATTCGCAGAATAAAGCTTCTCGCCTTGATTGCTGTCTGAACGTACCTCTAACCAGCTTCTGCCGCCGCTCACTTTAACTTCAACCTTATGGGCAACGCCAACAGGACCGATATCATATTGATCCGCTTTGCCTACTTTGCTTCCGAAAGTAACCGTCGTTGGTGCTTGTGTTGGTGTTGGCGGCGTTGGATTGTCGGTTGGAGTGTTTTCGTTTCCACCCGCGGTTCCTCCCTCGTTCGTAGCTGGAGGTTTGGAAACTTCCGTGATATTGGTATTGTTGTCGGTTTGTTTGGCACCACCTGTGTCATTATTAATAACATACACCCAGATGACGACAACAATTAAAATAAGAAACGACCACATCATCACATTGAAGCCGATTTTCCCTAGTCTTTCTGAAGACTGGGACTGCACACGTCTTGGTGATCTTGATACAATCGGCTCAGATATTTGTTCTACCGGCGCTGCAGGCACCTCATGCTGATACAAACGAAGCACTTCGTCCGGATCAAGCCCAACAGCTTCTGAGTAATTTTTCACAAATGCTCGTACATAAAAAGGACCAGGCAAAACCGTGTGGTCTCCACTTTCAATCGCTTCCAAATACCGTTTTCTAATTTTCGTCGTTTCTTGAATATCGTCAAGCGTTAATCCACGTTGCTCTCTCGCCTTGCGAAGCAATTCTCCTAAGTCAGACATGAGACGGCCTCCTTCCGATTAGAAATCGTCTGTATAGTTAGTTGTAAAAGACTCATAAGAAATTTCTTCATCTGGGTTGTTCCGTAATTCAACAATTATATCAAAATGGCTATAATCGTAATTGGATTCCTTAATAAATATGTCCGGATGCTCAATTACTTTAGTTGATGGCATAGCCATAATTTCCTGAAGCAAGCTGTAGTGCTTTTCATTTGAACGAATCGTACTGACGATACCATCAATGATAAAAATCGTATTCGGCTGCATTTCGTCCTCTGACATCTGGCTTCTAACCGTCTGGCGCAATAAGGTGGAGGACACAAAGGACCATCTTTTGTTCGAGCATACGCTTCCTGCAATAATGGATTCCGTCTTCCCAACTCGTGGCATCCCTCTTACACCTATAACCTGATTGCCGTCTCGTTTAAACACTTCACCCAAAAAATCGACCAAAATGCCCAGCTCATCACGTGTAAAACGAAACGTCTTGCGATCATCAGAGTCACGTTCAATGTAGCGTCCATGGCGCACTGCCAAAATATCTACAATTGTAGGCGTTCTCAGTTTGTTAACAGTAATATTATCTACTTTTTGCAGCATTTTGCCAAGCAATTCAATCTTCTCATCATCGTCAGTTTGAAGCAGCATGCCCCTTGTTCTATCTTCCACACCGTTAATTGTCATAATATTAACCTCAAGCATACCGAGCAATGAGGCGATATCTCCAAGTAATCCCGGGCGGTTTTTATGTATTTTGTATTCCATGTACCATTGTTTCGATTCCAAAGCGGTCACCGTCCTAAACCTGTTCTTGTAGAAGTATGTAAAAAAAGATTACATACATCATGAAACATAATTCTACAAGTTTCGTCACAATCCTGCAACCCAAAAAGAAACATTGCAGAAAAGCCTCCTAGAGGAGGCTCTTCTGCTTCTGCTTCTGTTAAGGAAGATGACGATTTCGTACGATTGCTGCTAAGACTCCTGAACAAGCTTGACCATTAAGCACGCAAGTGTTTTGCGTTCTGCTTCATCGCCAGCGTCCCATAGCTGCTTCAATACGCGTTCTTCCTCATTTTTCGGATCGACCTTCTCGTCGAGAAAAGTACCGATTTCGTAAGCTAAGCTTGAAATCGTTTCTTCCGTCATGCCGATTTTTTTGGCTTGCGATACACGCTCTG
The DNA here is from genome assembly GCF_056398745.1 of Paenibacillus sp. 01T424. NCBI lineage: Bacteria > Bacillati > Bacillota > Bacilli > Caryophanales > Paenibacillaceae > Paenibacillus > Paenibacillus sp. 01T424. Next base: position 32,982 of record NZ_JBFTPZ010000027.1, read on the forward strand.
CCAAAAATTGCTTCCATGTTGCAAAATTAGAAAGTACGGTTGACATGTTTCTTCGCCTCCTAAGGGTATAGAAAAAAATCATCAACAGTCATATGATGCGTAAACACTGTTCTAATTATGCAACAAGCTTGTCCCAAGAAGCAGCAGCCACCGACTACGTATGCCATCCGCCATTCGGACTAATGACTTGGCCCGTAATATAGGAAGATTCCGGCAGTGCAAGAAAATATACAAGTGAGGCAATTTCATCTGTTGAGCCAAAACGTCCAACCGGAATTTCCTGCTGAATAGCTGCCTTTTCCTCCGCATTGAACCCATCCATCATTTCTGTCTCAACTGCACCAGGAGCAACCGCATTAACAGTAACGCCTGTCGGCGCCAGCTCTTTCGCCAGCGCCTTAGTAAAGGCGTTCATGCCACCCTTCGTCGTGGAATAGAGAACCTCGCACGAAGCACCTGACATTCCCCAAATAGAAGAAACATTTATGATGCGGCCAAAGCGCTGTGCAATCATATTCGGCATAAATAGCTGCGAACAAAGGAACATTCCTTTTAGGTTGACCGCCATCACATCATCCCATTCTTCCTCTGTCACATCCATTAACATGCCATAATGTGAAATTCCGCCATTATTAACCAATATATCGGGAAGCATATTATGGCTCTCCAGCTTCTCCCGCATCCGCTCCAGCTGCTCCTTAGAGCGCAGATCAGCAGAAATGGTTAACACATTCGCGCCAAGAGCCATACACATCCGTGCCGTTTCATTTGCTGTCTCATGAGATTGCAAGTAATGGATAACGATATTTACGCCTTCCGCTGCAAATCGTTTAGCAATAGCTGCTCCGATGCCGCGGCTTCCCCCCGTAATAAGAACCGTCATCTGTTGGAGCGTCTTCATTTTGAAGGCTGTTCCACAATGGATACTGCAAGCTGATCGAAATCAAAATGCTCGCGGAGCCGTTCATTCACTTCTTCAAGTGTACATTTCTCATAGAAATCGAGGACGTCGAACATGTCGCTGTCACGGAATCGATATCTTGTAAATTCACCGGCAATTGCTTCTGGGGAGTTAAGCATACGCAAATATCCACCGATTTTTTTACGTTTGGATCTTTCAAACGCAGTAGGCTCAATACCGCTTACCAAAACGGCTTCAACCGCCGTTCGGATTTGCTTAATAAGCTCATCAGGATTTGGAGTATCTCCGCCGATAACGGAGAAAGCATAACCCGTGCTCGAATTATACTCGCTTCCAAATGAATCAGAGATCAGATCATTTTCATACAGCTGCTGATAAAGCTTAGAGCTAGGCCCAATCAAAGCATCCAACATCAGCTTGGTCGTTACTTCTTGACGAAGAAGCGCTTCCCCTTCAAGACCTGCCTGCTTTTCTTTGAAGCCCAGCATGCATTTAGGCAATGATACAGGAAGCTCCGTTACCTTACGCGCAATTTTTACTGTTTCCGGCTCTTTCTCAAAATAACGTTCAATCGGTCCTTGAGGTTCAAACGACTTACTATTTTGATTGTCGCGGACAAGCTGGAATACTTCCTCCGCCTTCACTCCGCCAACAACAAACAACAACATATTTGATGGGTGATAAAACGTTTCATAGCAGCGATATAGCGTTTCCTTATCTATTTGCCTGATGGACTCGACAGTGCCGGCGATATCAATATGAACAGGATGCTCATGATAAAGCGCATCAATCAATCCAAAATAAACTCTCCAATCCGGATTGTCGCGGTACATATTGATTTCTTGCTCAATGATCCCTTTTTCCTTCTCCACATTTGTATCCGTAAAATAAGGATTCTGAACAAAATTGATAAGCGTCTCTAAATTCGCGTTGATTTGCTCCGTAGCCGAAAACAAGTATACGGTTCGGTCAAAGCTCGTAAAGGCATTAGCCGATGCACCTTGAGAGGCAAATACTGCGAAAATATCGCCTGTAGGCTCTTCAAACATTTTATGCTCCAAGAAATGTGCAATACCGTCCGGCACTTTTACAGGCGGCTGGCTGCCAACTGAAAAACGGTTGTCAACGGAACCGTATTTTGTAGAAAATGTCGCGTACGTTTTATGGAAGCCTTCCTTCGGAAGCACGATAACTTCAAGTCCATTATCAAGCACTTCACGATACAAGGTTTCCTGAACATTTGGATAATTTAGGGTTTGCACCTTTTATGCCTCCTTTCGATCGCGCAAAAAGTAAATCGTATCGAGCTGTACTTGCTCTGCAACCTTAACGATATCCTCAGCGGTTACCGCTTGAACCTGCTCAAGCAGCTGCTCTGCACTTCGATCTTTACCCGTTAACACGCCATTAAAATCATAAGCAATCATCTCATACGCTGAGTCTTGAAGCTCACGGAGGTGATTGGATATCATCGCCTTGGTTTGGTTCATCTCAAGCTCCGAGAGTTTTCCTTGACGCATGCTTTCAAGCTGCTCTTTAATAATCACAACTGCTCGCTCGTAATTTGCAAACTCAATTCCGGATTGAATTGTGCATAACCCTTTATGTCCATCAAGACGGGATGCAGCGTAATAAGCCAAACTCTCTTTCTCGCGCACATTCAAGAAAAGCTTCGAATGAGGGTATCCGCCCAAGATGCCGTTGTACATTAATGCAGCTGGATAAGCATCATCAACATACCCGACTCCCGTACGAAGCCCTAAATTCAGCTTGCCTTGACTGACCTCCATCCGTTCTGTAACCTGTTTCACTTCCTTAACAGGGTGATGGATATTCGGAGTGGAATAAGCAGATGGTGAACCATCCTTCAACTTGAAGGCGCTCGCCACAAGCTTCGTTACTTCCTCAAGCGTCGTATCTCCAACGACATACAAGTCAAGTGCTGCATTATCCAGCCACTGCAAATAGGAATCATACAGTGAAGATGAGGTAATGGATTCGATTTCAGCAAGCTTGCCTAGTGGATGCAAACGATAAGGCTCATCCGCGCACATTTCTTCCAAGCAGCGCTCTGCGGCGTATCGAATTTTATCATTGACGATCGCCTCTAAACGTTTTTTGAGCGTCGTTTTTTCGGCATCTACATACTTCTGATGGAAACCATTCTGATCTATGAGCGGATCTGTTATTACATCACCTAGAAATTGCAGCGATTCTGCAAGAAGTGGAGTATCGGATGAAACAAACTCATCATTTATGACATCCATTCGAAATTGGACAATCTGAGAGTCGCCTCTTTTATATACATCGAACCCAAAGCCTGCTCCATATAAATCGTCAAGCTTCTCACGAAAAGTAATCGTTTCTGGTAATTTCGCCGTGCCTCTTCTCAGTACAAACGGAATAAGAGCAACCGGTGTTACTGTTGCTTCTTCAAGTGAAAGTCCCGCAAATAACGAAATGGCAAACGTTTTGAATCGTTTTGTAGGCAATACATGCAGACGAATGCGCTGCAGCTGCCCTCTTTCAAATGTGGACACACGGTTTGCTCCTTTCAACGGCGCGTTATAGAGTAAATCTATTCCATTAAACAAATCACTATACCATTCTAACCTATAGGAAATGGAAGAAGCAACCACTGCTGCACTAGGCAGTAACGGCTGCTTCCTTTCGAGAATGGCTTATAGTTACATACAGAATATATGCTTGCCGATTGTTTTAATTTGTGTTCTTGTCCAGATCCATTTCGAGGTTGCTGTTTCTGGATTGAAATAATAAAGACAACCGCCAGAAGGATCTTGGCCGTTAATGGCATCCATAACTGCCTCGCGCGCTTTCGCATTAGGCGTAAGCCAAATTTGCCCGTCAGCAACCGCTGTAAAGGCACCAGGCTGGAAGATGACGCCATAAATCGTGTTAGGGAAACTTTGAGACTTCATACGGTTAATGATAACCGCAGCAACCGCGATTTGGCCTTCATACGGCTCGCCTCTTGCTTCACCGTATACGGCATTAGCCATAATCTGTATGTCATTTTCCGACAAGCCTAATCGGTTGGAACCTCCAATGGGTGCCTTATTGCCGGAAGAACCAGCATCTTCTTTACCGCCAGAATTAGAACCGGAAGCAGGCGGGGCTGCTGCTGATGGCGTCCATTTTTTTGTTGCTTCCCAAAGCTTCAGCTTTGTTTTGGCACCGACAATACCGTCCGATTTAAGCCCAAACTTCCATTGAAACCATGTGACCGCATTTTTTGTGCTCGATCCAAACTTCCCGTCTATATCACCTTTAAAATAACCGAGGTGCTTTAGCCGTCCTTGCAATTCTTTTACGTCTTGTCCAGTTGAGCCAACAGTTAAGGTGGCGTTGCTGAACGTTTCCTTTACTCCGTCATGCTTTCCGCTCAGTAACGAAAAGGAACCGAACAACAACAGCACGATAATCGAGGTCACCAAAATCAAACGATTTCTCATGATGGGATCTGCCTTTCTCTTGCAAGTTAGTTCGCTTAAGGTAGCGTTACCTAACTTTAGTATGAGAAGTTGATCCCACTTCTATGCACTTCGTTCCGTTTTCTGCAAACTTCGGAAATTATGAGCTAGCTCTTCCAGCTTGAAATTGATCGAGTGTAATTAGCACTTCCCGCGGCTTACTGCCTTCATAAGGACCAACAATAGAGCGAGCCTCCATTTGGTCGATCAATCTTGCCGCTCTAGTATAGCCAATTCTCATTCGCCGCTGCAGCAAGGAAACCGATGCCTGCTTCGCTTCCAATATCACTTGTACCGCTTGATCATAAAGCTCATCCAGCATTTCGTTCCCATCCGTTGAGTCCTCTTCAACTTCCGGTACAAGATCCTCTTTATACTGCGCTTCGGCTTGACCGCGTGCGTAGTTTACTAATGATTCTACTTCTTGATCGGATAAAAAGGCCCCTTGCACCCTTATCGGCTTCGACATTCCAACCGGCAAGAAAAGCATATCACCGCGACCAAGCAGCTTTTCCGCTCCTACCATATCAAGAATGGTGCGAGAGTCTACCTGAGAAGATACACCGAAAGCAATACGGGAAGGAATGTTTGCTTTAATAACGCCCGTAATGACATCGACTGATGGCCGCTGCGTTGCAATGATAAGATGAATACCAGCTGCACGCGCCATTTGAGCAAGCCTTGCAATGGAGTCCTCTACATCGTTTGCAGCAACCATCATCAAGTCAGCAAGCTCGTCCACAATAACAACGATATAAGGAAGAACAGCTGCAGGATTATCGGCCATTAAATTGTTGTAGCCTTCGATATTGCGAGTTGCGGATTTGGAGAAAAGCTCATAGCGGCTTTCCATCTCAACAACAATTTTCTTTAGAGCCAGAGAAGCACGCTTAGGATTCGTAACAACTGGAGCGAGCAAATGCGGAATTCCATTGTATACGTTCAGCTCAACCATTTTTGGGTCAATCATAAGAAATTTAACCTCGTCTGGCGCAGCCTTATACAAAATACTCGTAATAATGCCGTTAATACAAACGGATTTACCCGAACCTGTAGCACCTGCTACAAGCAAATGGGGCATTTTGGCTAAGTTGCCTACGATCGTCTGTCCAGATATATCTCGGCCGAACGCGATAGACAATTTGGAGGCAGCATTTTGAAACGCAGTGGTTTCCATTACCTCTCGCATCGTTACGACGGAAACCTCCATATTTGGCACTTCTATCCCTATGGCTGATTTCCCCGGGATCGGTGCCTCCATCCGAATATCCTTAGCTGCTAACGCAAGAGCGATATCATCCGTTAAACCAACAATTCGGCTAACCTTAACGCCCGTTGCCGGCTGAACTTCATAACGAGTTACTGCTGGCCCGCGAACAACATCCAGTACCTTAGCACGTACGCCAAAGCTTTCCAGCGTTGCCTCCAGCTTTCGGCGAGAGTCGTACATGTCGGACGCATCAGCATTTTTGCTCATTAAATTCGGTTTAGTAAGCAGCGTAAAAGGCGGCAGCAGGTAAGGTTTAGGTGCGTTCTCTTCGGCAATAGGACGTTTCGGAATCGGTTGCTCCGTATCTTCCTCATATACAAGCGCTTCTGAAGAATTAGCACCAGCCGCGATTATTTCAGGCTCCAATAAATCCGTATCATCATCCTCAGCCTCTTCCTGAGTATCGTTAAGCAGCTCTGAATCGGCTAATTCCTGAATAGGATTCGTTTGGTTCCATGCTTCATCACGATTAGCTACAAGCGGCTCATGGTCGATTATAAGACCATCACCAGCATTTTCCCATGGCGGCGTGCTGTCATGCTCATCTGGAGTCAAATCTGTATGTAAATCAGCGCCGGATTTCTCCCAAGGCGGTTCGATATCATTTTGCCAGGCAGGCTTCGCGCTTGCAAGCGTATCCGTTCCATTTGGCTCGAACACCCATTCATCCTGCGGATGACTGGAAGTATCAGACTCTTCCTCATCTTGATCCTGTCTCCAAGAGAAAAACAAAGATCTTCTCTTCTTCTTCTTAGGAGGAGCAGCAACATAACTTTCATGATCGTCATCAATTGTTTCATCATCATCATCAAAATCAGCCTGTCCAACATTGGCACTCGCTTGTGCAGCTGCGGCAGCACGCAGAGAAGCTCTCTTCTCCCATTTAGCTGCAAGCAGCTTGAACATACGATTGCCACGGGTCGTAACCAATCTCCCTAACTCCACATACGACTTACCTGTCATAAGCATGATAGAGATCGCGAACATAACAAACATAATAAGCTTCGCGCCATAATACCCGAACAAAGAGAAAAATAATGAATATTGAATAGCGCCTACAAAACCACCGCTTATTTCTTTGTCTCTGATCGGTAAATCATTTTCGGCCGGTACACTTATTAAAGATAATTTTAAATCGCTGCTAAGCTGATTAAAAATCTTCGACCCTGTCAAATCAACCGTAGGGCTCAGCTTTTGATCAATTTCAGATATGGAGCTCATGAGTGTAAATGCAAGCACCATGATAAACAAGCCTGTTCGCTTGTTCGTCCACCCTTTAGGCCAAGCGCGTTTGATCATGACAGCAAGTCCAATGACAATCCCAATTAGTGCTAATACAAAATAAAACTTGCCGAGCACAAGCCCAAATAGCTTGGATAACGAGCGCCCGACAGCCGCCTCTCCAGAGAGGGCAATAATTGATATTGTAATAAGCAAAATTCCATATACTTCATATTTTAAGTTTGTGCCAATTGATTTTTTTCGTCTCTTTTTCTTTGCCAAATCCGTCACCTCTGGTAAAAGATTATACCATAGGTGGGCAAATGTTCCTATGAGACATTTGCACGAACATTTGTTTGTTCCTTATTTATAATTCACAATCGTGCCCGGCATTAAATTTGGATTGAGATAGTCGTCGAGGCTGCAATCTAATAATCGAATAATTTTCCCCATTCCCGGTGCGATGGGAGTCACCTGCATCTTTACACCATTTGACCATACCTCTTGCGATTGCTCCATTTCGTCATTAAAGCCCTCCAGCACAACCTCAAGAGGCATATTCGTATAAAGTGTCATTGGATATTCACCTCAATTCTGCCGAGCTTGGAAGCCTCAATTCTTCGGTTTAATTCCTTTAACGCCTCACCCAAGCCGCCAACGGCATCAATCAGACCATGCTTGACTGCATCAGACCCAATAACCGTAGTTCCTATATCCCGTGTAAGCTCCCCCGTCTTGAACATGAGCTCTTTAAATGTATGTTCCGTCACGTTCGAGTGCGAAGTTACAAATCGTACGACGCGCTCCTGCATTTTATCCAAATATTCAAAGGTTTGTGGTACACCGATTACTAAACCGTTTAGACGAATTGGATGTATCGTCATTGTTGCTGTTTCTGCAATAAACGACATATCGCCAGCAACGGCAATCGGAACGCCTATAGAGTGTCCTCCGCCAAGCACGAGCGTTACTGTTGGCTTGCTGAGTGATGAAATCATCTCAGCTATTGCGAGTCCTGCCTCGACATCGCCGCCTACAGTATTCAGAACGATAAACACACCTTCAATTTTATGATTTTGTTCAGCTGCTACGAGTTGTGGAATAAGATGCTCATATTTAGTCGTTTTATTTTGCGGAGGCAAAACGAGATGTCCCTCCACTTGCCCAATGATGGTCATACAAAAGATATTGGATTCCGTCAATGCAGGAGCCGCTGTCTGACCAAGCTGCTGAATCGTTTCGACAACAGCATTCGCCTTTTTTTTATCGTCTGGAATAGGTTGTTCAGGCTGCTCTGAAGTAAACTGCATGTTTGTGTGACCATTCATTTAAATATCCCCCTCTTATGTTGATGCTCGTCATAGTATGAGGTCTGGTCAAAAATTTATACAAAATACAGTCTAGATCTCTTGATTTGACAAACCAAGCAGAAAAGTCTTCTGTTCTTATATAAAAAAAGAATCGCTTGTGTCCGCCGCGGCAATTGCGGAAAGGACAAGCGATTCTATTCATTAATTATTTATATGTTAAACTTCCATAATGATTGGCAAAATCATTGGACGACGACGAGTCTGCTCGTACAAGAAACGACCAAGCGCATCCTTCACATTCGTTTTGAGCGATGCCCACTCATTTACTTTATCATTCATCAAACGTGTAAGCGTCGATGTCACGATGCGATTGGCTTCATCAAGAAGACCTTCGGATTCACGAACATAAACGAAACCGCGAGAAATAATATCTGGACCAGACAAGATCGCGCCATCTTGTTTGCTTAATGTAACAACAACGACCAAAATGCCATCTTGCGACAATAGCTTGCGATCACGCAATACAATGTTACCAACATCGCCTACGCCCAATCCATCAATCAATACGTTTCCTGCTTGTACTTTCGAGCCTTTGCGGCCGCTGCCGTTCTGGAACTCAACTGTATCACCGTTATCAATAACGAAGATGTTCTCGCGCTCAATTCCGATTGCTTCTCCAAGCTTCGCATGCTGACGAAGCATACGATATTCACCGTGGATAGGAATGAAGTATTTTGGCTTAATCAAGTTAAGCATAAGCTTAAGTTCTTCTTGGCTGCCGTGACCAGATACGTGAACGCCTGAAACGGAACCATTTCCGTAAATAACATTTGCACCAAGGCGGAATAATTCATCAACAGTACGACCAACATATCTTTCGTTGCCCGGAATTGGTGTTGCCGCAATAATAACGGTGTCGCCTGGTAAAATATCAACTTTGCGATGTGTCGAACGTGCCATGCGAGTAAGCGCCGACATCGGCTCGCCTTGACTGCCTGTACACAAAATAACAACACGATCAGCAGCTAATTTGTTTACTTCTTCCGGCTCAATAATCATTCCCTCTGGAATATTCAAGTAGCCAAGATCAGAAGCGATACCTACAACGTTAACCATACTGCGGCCAACAACCGCAATCTTACGTTTTGTTGCAATAGCAGCATTTATAATTTGTTGAATCCGGTGTACGTTGGAAGCAAAAGTTGCTACGACAACGCGTTGTGACGATTTGCGGAAAATATCCTCTAGATTGTCGCCAACTTGTGCTTCAGATGGCGTATATCCTGGACGTTCAGCATTTGTACTGTCTGACAATAGCGCCAAAACGCCGCGCTTGCCAATCTCAGCAATACGCTGCAAGTCAGCAAATTGCTCATTCACTGGCGTATGGTCAAATTTAAAGTCACCTGTATGAACGACAGTACCTTCCGGTGTATCCAAGCTGACACCAACGGAATCTGGAATACTGTGGTTCGTTCTGAAGAAGGATGCACGAATCGTGCCTAATTGAATTTCGCTATCTGCATTGATGAGAATACGTTTCGTTTCTCCGAGCAAGCCGGCTTCCTTCAATTTTCCTTCGATAAGTCCGAGTGTTAGTTTTGTTGCATATAATGGCACATTTAAGCTTTTTAGTACATAAGGCAAACCGCCAATATGATCCTCGTGACCATGTGTAATAATAATTCCGCGAACTTTGTCGCGATTTTCCGTTAGGTAAGAGATGTCAGGGATAACAATATCGATTCCGAGCATGTCCTCTTCAGGGAACTTAAGTCCTGAGTCAACTACAACGATATCATTGTTATATTGGATGACGTACATGTTTTTCCCGATCTCGCCAACTCCGCCTAGTGCAAAAATGAGCAATTTATCCTGGTTGTTCTTCTTAGACAAGTGTTTTCCTCCTTAAAATTTTGCGAAGCGAAATTCGCTTCGTAATCATTGGGTTAATTTTCGAAGCAAAATAGCTTTGTAAGCATTTTCTTAAATATTTCGAAGCGAACGGCTCCGTAAGCATCTAATTATTATTGCGAAGCTATAATGGCCTCGTAAGTATTGTCGTAATATGGAAAAGCAATATTTATTTTGTACGGATCCACAGGTAATTAATGCCGAACATTGTTTACCTATGCGTTGTTATCGTCAGATGCCGCTCTGACGTTAATTTCATTTCCAAATATTTGCCGCACCCAGTCACTTGAAATCATTATACATGAAGAAAAAGCTGGAATACAAGTGAAACACGATATTGCTATTATGCAATATGCTTCCCAAAAAAATAAAACCGATGCTGGATGCACCGGCTGCAATCAACGATTACGTGTATTTACACCAGTAAATTGCGTAAGAATGCGGCCTCAGCCTCGGTCACAGTAACAAGCGGAAGTCTAACTCCTCCAACTGGCAAACCTTTTAAGCCAAGTGCAAATTTCACGGCCACAGGATTAGGTACAGGATGAGGACAATAGAATAAACCTCTGAAAATTGGATGTAAAATACCATTTATTCGAGCAGCTTCCTGAACGTTCCCGTTCACATAGGCTTCGATTAATTGTTTCATTTGCGCGCCAACGACATGTCCCGCAACGCTAACGATTCCGTAAGCTCCAATAGCTAAAGCAGGAAGTGTAGCACTGTCGTCCCCGCTGTATACTTTAAATCCTGCAGGAGCACCACTAATAATTTGAGTTAATTGATCTGTTGAAGCACAATCTTTTGTCGCCACAACATTGTCGATTTGTGCTAAGCGAAGCGTCGTTTCGACAGAGATATTGACTCCCGTACGACCTTCCACATTATACAAAAGAATAGGCAATTTTGTTGCTTCAGCAATAGCCTTAAAGTGCTGATAAAGTCCTTCTTGACTAGGACGGTTATAATATGGAGCAACAAGCAAAATGCCATCAACGCCAGCTGCTTCTGCATCTTTTGTCAGATGGATGGAATGGGCTGTGTTGTTGCTGCCCGTACCAGCAATGATTTTGCAACGACCATTCGCATGCTTAACAGCAAATCGGAACAGTTCCAGTTTTTCTTCATCGGAGAGCGTCGGTGATTCGCCAGTCGTGCCTGAAACGACAAGACTATCGCTTTGCTGCTCCTCAATCAAATAATCAATTAATTTTGCTGTCGTTTCCCAATCAATATGACCGTCCGCATCAAATGGGGTTACCATTGCGGTAATTAGTCTTCCAAATTCCATCTGAATTCCTCCCAAAAAAGTTGCTCTATCGATGAAGCTCGAACTTCGCGTGCAGAGAACGAAGTGCCTCTACCATATCCGCTTCACGAACGAGCACCCATATCGTTGTATTAGAATCAGCCGATTGCATGATTGAAATGCCCTGCTCCGTCAGCGCTTCCACGATACGCGCCATAACGCCTGGCTCTCCATTCATACCACCGCCGATGACGGATACTTTAGCACAGCCTTTAATAGCTGAAGGTGCAAAGCCGCATTCCTTCAGTACATCAACTGCACGTTTAGCATCATGATCAAATACGGTATAAACTGCACCGCTTGGCGTTACATTAATAAAATCAACACTAATATGATGTTTAGCCATAGATTGAAACACTTGCAGCTGCACGTCATTTCGGCCTTCAATAGCCTTTACTGATATTTGAGTAATCCCTGCTGCATGGGCAATTCCTGTAACATGACGATCCTTAACCGCCAGCTCAGCCTTAAGCTCAGCAGAATCAGTTACTAATGTGCCTGTTTCACTTGAGAAGGTAGAACGAACACGGAGCGGTATACGAGCCTGCTGAGCAATCTCAACGGCACGAGGATGGATAACCTTAGCTCCTTGCCTTGCCATGTTGCATATTTCAGCATAGCTTACGACAGGAAGCGGTTTCGCCTCCTCGACTAATCTAGGGTCCGCCGTTAAAATCCCGTTAACATCCGTATAAATATCGACCATTTCAGCGCGCAGCGCAGCACCTAATGCTGTAGCTGAAGTATCGCTTCCGCCGCGGCCAAGTGTTGTCGTATCTCCTAATGCAGTGCTTCCTTGAAAACCTGTTACGATTACAACGGTTCCTTCACGTAAATGATGAAGCACCTTATCTGGCCGAATCTCTTTGATTCGGGCTTGCCCATACTGCTCGTCAGTAATCATGCCCGCCTGTCCTCCGGTTAGGACAACGGAAGGAATGCCGCTCGCAATGAGCAAGCTGCATAAAGCGGCTGCAGAAATAATTTCTCCGCAGCCTAGCAGCATATCTCGCTCACGCGCTGGCAGCCTGTCGCCATTATCACGTATAACCTGAAGCAAGGTATCCGTTGCGTAAGGATCGCCCTTACGCCCCATAGCAGATACGACTACGACTACAGCAAGGCCACTGCTGCGTTCTCTGGTAATATGACTAATTACGTGTTCTCTGGCATGATCGGTAGAAAGAGAGGTGCCCCCGAATTTTTGAATCAGGATGCGCATATTATAATCCTCCATGATCGATCCAGGGAAGAAGCAAGCTTTATTACCTTTTACTTAATACATTAACCTCTTGCGATATGTTCAGCGATTTGAACAGCATTCCATGCTGCTCCTTTGAGCAGGTTATCGGAGACGATCCACATATTAAGTCCGCGATCCGAACCAAGATCACGTCTCAAGCGACCAACAAATACATCCGGCTTACCGGCAGCATCAGTCGCAAGCGGGTATTGCTGATTAGCAGGATCATCAACGAGCGTAACGCCCGGTGCATCTGCAAGCAGCTGCTTAACCTCTTCCAAATCGTAGTCGTTTTTGAGCTCAACATATAGAGATTCCGAGTGACCGTAAACGACAGGAATTCGCACGCATGTAGCTGTAACCTGGATAGACTCGTCACCCATAATTTTTTTCGTTTCGCGAACCATTTTCATTTCCTCAAGCGTATAACCATTCTCTTGAAACTTATCAATTTGCGGAATCGCATTAAATGCAATTTGATGCTTAACCGGCAATGCGCCTACTGGAAGAATAGCTGGGTTTACCTCTTCACCCTGAAGTGAAGCTGTAGTTTGACGAAGCATCTCATCAATGGCAAGATTTCCAGCACCAGAAACCGCTTGATAGGTGGAAACGATAATACGCGAAATGCCAAAACGGTCTTGTAGCGGTTTAAGAGCTACTACCATTTGAATGGTCGAGCAGTTCGGATTAGCGATTATGCCCTTATGCTCGCTAACCTTCTCAATATTTACCTCAGGAACGACAAGCGGTGTGTTTTCGTCCATGCGGTATGCATTGGTGTTATCAATACATACTGCACCATGTTTAACCGCATGTGGAGCCAATGTTTTAGTAACATCGCCTCCTGCACTAAACAAAGCGATGTCGATACCTTCGAAGCTCTCCGGCTTTGCTTCTTCAACCGTAAGCTCCTGATCTTTAAATGTAATTTTTGTGCCGGCTGAGCGAGCAGACGATAACAGCTTAAGCTTTCGGATCGGGAAGTTTCTGGAAGCAAGTAATTTCAGTATTTGTTCTCCTACTGCGCCTGTTGCACCAACAACTGCAACGTTAAACAATTTCTGATACGACATCTGTTGTCGTCTCCCCTCTATCCGTGTGTCATGAATGACGTTCGACAAGCAGAGGCTGCAGCTGTTTGCCAGAGAGGGCAGCTTCGCATGCTTCCAAGACCAAATCCATTCTGGCAACAAGCGAATTAGGCTTCTGCACCGGGTTATCTTGGCCGAACGGTACAAAATAAATATGTTTAGCCACTAATAGCTTCGCTATGTTAGCGGCATTTAAACCAAGTCCATCATTTGTCGAAATAGCAAGAACCAGCGGACGGCCGTTGCGCATTTGGGCTTTAGCAGCCATAAGTACTGCGCTGTCCGTTATCGCATTTGCAAGTCGGCTTGTCGTATTTCCTGTGCAAGGTGCTATGACAAGAACGTCCAGCAGCTTAGAAGGCCCAAGTGGCTCCGCCTGCACAATGGTCGAAATAAGTTCATTTCCGGTAATCGCTTTTAACTGTGTTTGCCAATCCTCGGACTTTCCAAATCTAGTGTCCGTTGTCATAAGTGTATTCGAAACGATCGGCACCACATTGGCCCCCGCATCGACGAACCGCTTAATTTCAGGCATAACTTCAGCAAACGTACAATGTGAGCCTGACAATGCATAACCCACCGTAATCCCAGACCAATTCATATCCCATTCCCCCGCTTAATCGTATCGTCCAAAATCAACTGAGATAAGCAATCCGCTATGATACGTCCAGCTGTTTTCGGTGCGACGATACCGGGTAGTCCGGGTGCGAGCATCGCTTTAATGCCACGCTTCTCAGCGAAGCGGAAATCTGTCCCGCCAGGCTTCGATGCGAGGTCAATAATGACGGCTCGCGAAGGTAAATTTGCGATAATTTGTGCTGTGACTATCATAGTCGGAATTGTATTAAAAAGCAAGTCAATATTGCTCACATGATGCAATAAACCACTGATGTAGAAAGGCTCAAAACCCATCTCTGCCGCTCTTGCGAACTGCTCTGAACGCCGTACACCGACCTTCACTTTGGACCCCAAACCTTGAAGCGTTCGTGCCATTGTAAAGCCTGTTCTACCGAAACCAAGCACCATAGAAGAAGACCCATGAATCGTAATATCCGTATTCTGAATGGCCATCATTAAGGCGCCTTCCGCTGTCGGAATTGAATTGTATATGGCAACATCATCACGGTCAAACAGCTCAACGAGCGACAGTGAATGCTGCTCGCATAGCTGACGCAAATAAGGCTTCGCCATTCCTGTATATACTGTGCAATGTTTTGGCAGCTTTGCAAAATGGCTGTCTGCCAGCTGCATTTGTCGGTCACTAAAAACACTCTGGATGATCCCTTGATCATCAGTGCCTACGGCAGGCAACAACAACGCATCGACGGATTCAAAAAGCTGTTCCTCGAACTCCGCCTGTACCGCTCCGTCGAGTGACGAATGCAAGCCGTCAAAACCCGAAACTGTGACAGCAGCATCAAGCTCAGTCAGCTTTCGAATTACCTCCAGCTGCCTTGCATCACCACCAAGCAGCAGCACTTGAACGCCTGTTAGCATTAAGCTTCACTCCTTTCTTGCTAATAGCTCTAGATCATCTTATGCTTGCGCCCAGAGCGGGGTGAAAAAGAAAAAAAGATCGGGCATATGCCCGATCTTCTTAATACTCATTTATGAATTCAAATCGCTTAAACGCCAGTATGTCCAAACCCGCCGGCACCTCGTACGGTGTCAGGCAGCTCATCAGCTTCTATAATCGTAACTGCCGGCACGAGTTGGAATACCATTTGAGCTATTCTTTCCCCGCGCGTAATTGTAAACGGCTGATCGCCTAAATTAACGAGCAGCACTTTCACTTCTCCTCGGTAGTCCGCATCAATCGTTCCTGGTGAATTCAAGCAAGTAATGCCATGCTTATACGCAAGGCCGCTGCGCGGTCTAATTTGCGCCTCCAGCTCCCCGGGCATTGCCATTGCAAAGCCGGTAGGAATAAGCTTACGCTCGCCTGGCTGCAATACAACAGGCTCTCCTACAGAAGCTTGCAGATCAAAGCCAGCTGCCCATTCGGACATTTTTTTCGGTATGGCTATATCTTCATTTCCTTCTAATCGTTTAAACTGAACTTGATACAAATTGATCCCTCCTGAGCTCTGCTGCTGCTTTATCATTCGTTCCGACCATTGCAACGGAGAAAGGAGCAGCTAACATACGCTTCGTAACATCAACTACATCTGACATCTGCACCGAATCGATACGCTTCAACAGCTCATCAAGCGTGTAATGATGACCGAGCATCAACTCGTTTTTGCCCAATCGATTCATTCTGCTGCTCGTGCTCTCTAAGCTCAAAATCAAGCTGCCCTTCAATTGCTCCTTGCCGCGGTGCAGTTCATCCTCGCCTAATCCTTTTACGGACAGCTCGTTCATCTGCTCCATCGTTAAATCAAGTACTTCCTTCGTTTGCTTAGGCGCCGTTCCAGCATATAAAGTAAACAAGCCAGTATCCGCATAGGAAGTGTGATAGGAATAGACAGAATACGCGAGTCCGCGCTTCTCTCTTATTTCTTGGAACAGCCTCGAGCTCATTCCGCCCCCTATAGCATTGTTAAGAAGAATCATGGCATACAAATTTGAATCGGTAATCGAGCACCCCGGGAAAGAAACACATAGATGGTTTTGCTCTGTTTTCTTTTTGTAAAACAAATAATCGCCATGAAATGCCGGAGGCGTAATGATGGATGAGGCTGGCTTGCTATTCTTAAAGCTTCCAAAATATTGTTCCATTAACGCAAGCAAGCTCTGCTCTTCAACATTGCCCGCAACACTGATTACTACATTCTCAAGTGTATACGTATCATTCATATATCCGCGAAGCGTATCGGAGGTCATGGCAGTCAAACGATCCTCAAGCCCCAGTATCGAATAAGCAAGCGGGTGTTCACCGAATGCTGCACGAGAAGCTTCGTCATGCACCTTATCATCCGGAGTATCCTCATACATAGAGATTTCCTCTAGAATAACATTTTTTTCTTTCGCCAATTCTTCCGGATCGAACTGGGAATTAAAAAACATATCCGAGAGAGCGTCTACGGCAAGCGGCAAATGCTCATCAAGCACCTTGGCAAAATAACACGTATATTCCTTCGAGGTAAACGCATTGACATTTCCGCCTATACCGTCGAATAAATCCGCTATGTCCTTTGAAGTACGGCTTTCTGTGCCTTTGAACAGCATGTGTTCAATGAAATGGGAGATGCCGTTATTTTCAGGTGTCTCATTGCGTGAGCCCGTTTTGACCCATATGCCAAACGATACTGATCTTACTGTCGGTATGTATTCAACGACAACACGCAATCCATTGCTAAGTGTGTATTTGTTCATCAGTAGTCCTCCTCATGTTTTGTGCAGCAAAATGATCATAATTATACGTCTCATCATTTTGCCTTACAAAACTGACATCATATACATGTGACTCTAAACATGAATGTTTTTACTATAGCAGAATCAGTCCGCTCCCTCAACTTCATCGGGAATCCGCTTGGAGGAAAGCGTCTCACTAACCGTTCCTATCGCGTAGCCTTTTGATTTAGCTGTAGCAATTATGCCAGGCAGCGCATCTCGTGTTGTGGCTGTAGGATGCATTAATATTAGCGCTCCAGGCTCTAATTTCGCTGCAATTTTGCGCACAACGGCATCTGCCGGCGGTTTCTGCCAATCAACCGTATCAATGGTCCACAGCACCGTTTTTAACCCCTGCTCCTCGGCGATCTGGACAGTAGCTTGATTAAAAGAGCCCGAAGGCGGAGCAAACCATTTGTTGTTTACGTTCAAGCTCGATTTTAATAAAGCTTCGGTTTTGGCTATTTGATTGTATTGCGCTTCCCTGCTAATCGCACTCATATCAGGATGAGTATACGCATGATTAGACATTTCATGTCCTTCAGCTTGTATTTGCTTAGCAACATCAGCGTTTTTACTTAGCCAACTGCCATCAAGGAAAAAGGTAGCTTTCACCTTTTCACGTTTAAGTGTTTTTAAAATGGAATCTATGTACTCATTGCCCCAAGCAACATTGATCATAAGCGATATCATCTTTTTGTTGGGATTGCCGCGAAAGATCGGATGTGGACCAAGATCATTAAGGCTAATTTCGGGTTCAACCTCTTTATATACATAAGGAATGGTTTGAGAAGGCGGAGCGAGCAATGCAGCTTCGAGTGTTTTATCCACATCGACTTCCAAGCCGTTATACCCTGGAATAGCTCTCCAAACACGATCAATCCGCGCGTCTACTGGTGCAATATTCAGCTTATCTGCTTCTTCTGAAATCATGTTCAGCAGCCTCTGCTTCTCCGATTGCGTATAAGAATATTGTGCATAAACCATTTTATTATCATATTTTAAAGAAGAGAGAAATTTTGATATGTCGTCGTTCATACTGACGAATACAAGCACTAGAAGCATGCTTGCCACAATTGCAGCTGATTTTCTAAGCATCATTATTCCCACTCCCATATAAGTCCTCGCACGCTTCCTAAGCTTGACCTTATTTCGGCATGTTAATTCATATGTATGAAAAGTAGGACGAGAATATGCAGCGGATGGGCTAGATGGTGACCCGATGTCGCTTAAAAAAACAAAAAGAGCCAGATCAAATCTGTCTCTTTTCTTCTTATTAATATGACCGCCAAGCCTTAAAAGCTTATTGCGGCGATGCTTCTGGCGTCATCAAAATTTTGGCAGACAAGTTAATACGGCCTTGTCCGTCAATTTCGGTTACTTTAACTTTGATTTGGTCGCCAATGTTAACGACATCCTCTGTTCTTGCAACACGTTCATTTGACAATTGAGAAATATGGACAAGTCCATCTTTGTTCGGCAGAATTTCAACAAAAGCACCGAACTTCTCAACGCGCTTAACCGTACCCATATAAATTTCACCAACAACCACTTCTTTAACAATACCTTCGATAATCGATTTAGCTTTTTGGTTCATCTCTTCGTTTGAAGAAGCGATAAATACCATTCCGTCTTGCTCGATATCGATTTTCACGCCAGTTTCTTCAATGATTTTGTTGATGATTTTTCCGCCTGCGCCAATAACATCACGGATTTTGTCCGGATTAATGCGAAGCGTCAAAATTTTCGGTGCATACTTCGATAAGTTTGGACGAGTAGTCGGCAAGCTTTCGAGCATTTTACCTAGGATGAAAATACGGCCTTGGCGAGCTTGTTCAAGCGATTGCTCCAAAATAGCGCGGTTGATGCCGGCAATCTTGATATCCATTTGAATAGCTGTAACGCCTTCAGCTGTACCTGCAACTTTAAAGTCCATATCGCCGAGATGATCTTCCATCCCTTGAATATCAGAAAGAATTGCAAAGTGATCGCCATCTTTAATGAGACCCATAGCAATACCAGCTACTGGCGCTTTGATTGGTACCCCTGCATCCATCATAGCAAGTGTGCTTGCGCAAATGCTTGCTTGTGAAGAAGAACCGTTAGATTCCAAAACTTCCGAAACAAGACGAATCGTGTAAGGGAATTCAGCTTCAGATGGAATAACTTTGGAAAGTGCACGTTCTCCGAGAGCACCATGCCCGATTTCACGACGGCCTGGCGGACGAAGCGGACGAGCTTCACCAACGCTGAACGGCGGGAAGTTATAGTGATGCATGAAACGTTTTGTTTCTTCTGGTGAAATACCATCCAAAATTTGAACGTCGCCCATTGCGCCAAGTGTACAAATACTTAGTGCTTGTGTTTGTCCACGAGTAAACAGCCCTGTTCCATGTGTGCGAGGCAAAATTGCCACATCACAATCGATTGGACGAATTTCATCAAGCGAACGGCCATCTGGACGAACTTTATCATGAGAAATAAGACGACGTACTTCTTCCTTCACGATGTCATAAAGAACTTCTTTAACATCAGAGAGAAGTTCTGGCGTATCGATATATTGCTCTTCAAAGTGAGCAACTGCTGCGCTGTTAACAGCGTCAATTGCTTCTTGACGAGCATGCTTTTCTTCAACCTTAATCGCTTCAACCAAACCAGCAGAAGCATAAGCGCGAACATCAGCATTCACTTGCTCATTTACAGTATGTAGCTTAACTTCCATTTTCGGTTTGCCGGCTACAGCTTGCAGCTCTTCTATTTTTGCTACGATCTTTTTAATTTCGTCATGACCAAACATAATCGCTTCAAGCATTACTGCTTCAGAAACTTCGTTTGCTTCTGCTTCCACCATCATGATCGCATCTTTCGTTCCTGCGACAACTACAAAAATATCCGTTTCTACGCTTTGCTCTACCGTCGGATTAATAATGAATTCGCCATTAACACGTCCAACGTTTACTCCGCCAATTGGACCGTCAAAAGGAACGTCAGAAATGGATAGTGCAGCAGAAGTACCGATCATAGCCGCAATTTCTGGCGAACAATCCTGATCCACGCTCATTACAATGTTCATGACTTGAACGTCATTCCGGAAACCTTCTGGGAATAACGGACGAATAGGCCTGTCCGTAAGTCGGCTGGACAAAATCGCCTTCTCGCTTGGACGGCCTTCACGTTTAATGAATCCACCTGGAATTTTACCAACAGCATACAAACGTTCTTCATAGTTAACAGTCAATGGGAAGAAATCCAGATCCTTCGGACCTGCTGACGCTGTTACCGTACACAATACGACAGTATCACCATACTGAACAGTGACTGCTGCATTCGCCTGCTTCGCAAGGCGGCCAGTTTCAATGGATAGCGGTCTTCCGCCTACCATCATCTCAATTCGTTGTACCATTTTATCCCTCCTAATAGTTATTCGATTAGTCTATTTCACTGCTAATGGGCAGTTTATTCCGAGTGTTTCCCTATTACAAAAAGCAACCCGAATCCGCTCATCCGTTATTCCCGGACGGCTGGACAACCAGGTTGCTTTTCTTTACGCATGTTTTAGCGGCGTAGGCCGAGTTTTTCGATCAATGCGCTGTAACGTCTAACATCATTGTTTTTAAGGTATGCAAGCAGCTTACGGCGCTGACCTACCATCTTGAGCAAACCACGACGGGAATGATGATCTTTCTTGTGCTCCCGCAAATGTTGAGTCAAGTTAACGATGTTTTCAGTCAGGATAGCCACTTGAACTTCCGGGGAACCCGTGTCAGTTGCATGTGTCTTATGCGTCTCAATCAGTTCGTTTTTACGTACTTGTGTAATTGCCATCCTAATTCACCTCCTTCTTGATAATCGCCATTAGCCTCGAAGCCGTCGGTGAGATCGGACATCCAAGCTAAGGTTAAGTTTGTCCGTATGTCACACAAAATGTATGACTACTTACAACGTTGTATAGTATAACACATAAGGTGGACGAATGTCGAGGATCATAAATAAAGAATGCCCAACATTCGTTTACACACGAATGGATGATACGATCAGTTAGTTGTAACCATGGATCGCCTTCGCTTGCTCAGAATCAGATCCAATCTGCTCAACAAGCTCGGCAATGGAATTGAATTTTTTCTCCGAACGGATAAACGATAGCAATTGCAAACGCATATGCTCACCGTATATATCGCTGTTGAAGTCAAACAAATGAGCTTCCATTACAGGTTTCAGCTCATCTTTATTAAAGGTTGGTTTTAAGCCATAGTTTAAAACACCAGGGTATGCGGTATCACCAACCCAAGCCATTACCGCATAAACGCCAAGTCTTGGCGCGATATATGGGGCATTAAATTGCAGGTTTGCTGTTGGGAACCCGATCGTACGACCTCTTTTGTCCCCATGAACAACGATCCCTTCAACTTCATATGGCCTGCCAAGCAATCGTTCTGCCAGTTCAAGATCACCTTGCTCAAGTGCTTCACGGATATAAGTACTGCTTACTTTTACCCCGTTCTCGATCAAAGGCTCAATGATATGAACAGAAATATCAGGCTCTGCCAGCTGCTTCAAAGTCTCTGCATTACCTGAGCCTTTGTGGCCGAAGTTGAAATCAAAGCCTACAACGACCTGCTTAGCACGGAGTGTGCGCAGAACCTCATTGACGAAGCGCTCAGGTGATACTGAAGCAAACTCAAGATCAAACTTCATTATGAATACAAGATCTACGCCAAGCTCTGCAAATAACGCTGTCTTCGCATCAAAAGGCGTAAGGCAACGATAATATTGCTCACCTTGTCCGAGAACTTCCTTCGGATGAGGATCAAATGTCAAAACCGCTGATAGCATCTCGGATTCCTTCGCCGCATTTACAGCTTGGCGAATCACGTTCTGATGTCCACGATGAACCCCGTCAAAATGACCGATTGCTATGGAAAGCGGTTTGTCCAGCGACAACGTGGACAAACCGTTTAAAGGAAAACTTAATGGAATAATTTCCAACGCTGAAGCACCTGCATTTCCTATTAACTTTCTACAACGATAAGCTAAGCTGAAAACACTTTGATTGGCTTGAAAACATTTGTATTCAAATCAATCTGAAAAATACCTAGAAACGAGCTTTGATCATTATAAAGACGTATAAGTTGTCCATCTAAAGTCAATGCTTCATGTTCCACTGAATGGCTGAGACTAACTTTCTGTCCTTGCAGTGCAAGTTTCCCAAACGATTCTGGAATCGTCACACGATCCAAATGTGTAATGGCTTCATCGGCGGAAATGATATGTCCGCTTAATTCACCGGATTGCTGCAATTGCTCGATTTGCTCAAGCGTCAAGCAGCTTTCCTTTGTAATGCCGCCTGACATCGTTCGCGTCAAATGGGCCATTGTAGCAGGAACACCTAGTGCTTTGCCGATGTCCACACATAACGTGCGAATGTATGTACCTTTTGAACAAACGACAGAAAACGAAATCTGAGGCTGATCAAGATCGAGCTGAGTGTCAATGAGATCTATTTGATGAATCGTTACTTTTCTCGATTTCCGCTCAACGGTCTTTCCTTCTCTAGCTAACTCGTACAATCGCTTGCCATCAACTTTGACAGCGGAAAACATGGGAGGTACTTGATCAATCTCGCCTAAAAACTGCGACAGTGCAAGGCGAACATCCTCTTCTGTAACCGATATTGGCGATTGCCGCGCAATAACTGTACCCGTTATGTCCTCTGTATCTGTTGCAATTCCAAGCTGCAATACGGCTTCATATGACTTAGGCCGCTCTTGCACATATTCGACTACTCTCGTTGCACGCCCAAGACATAGCGGCAATACACCCGTAACCATAGGATCAAGCGTTCCTGTATGACCAATTCGCTTCATCTTTAGCACTCGGCGTACTTTTGCAACCACATCATGAGAAGTCCAGCCTTCAGGCTTCCAAACTGCCAAAATGCCGTCCATCGCTTAAATCAACGCCTTTCTGACTGCTTCCACTAGCTCTTCAATCGAGGTCGTTAAAGAACCTTCAATCCGGCATCCTGCTGCACGCACATGACCGCCACCACCGAATGCTTGCGCAATTGCGGCTACATTGGCTTTGCCTGCTGAACGCATGCTTGCTTTGACTGCACCTTCTTCTGTTTCTTTAAATAGAATGCCGACTTCAACTCCATCTACATTAAGCGCATAATTCACGATTCCTTCTAGATCTTCAGGAACAGCACCTGTATTGCGCAAATCATCTTTGCCAATATAGACCCAGCCGATCTCTAAGTTATCCGTAAATGTGAGGCGATTGAGTGCGAGCTGGAGAAGCTTGAGCTTCGCCATAGTCATTTTCTCTAGAAGATGATCAGCGAGCTCATTGCCGGACACACCTAAAGCGAGCAAATGCGAGGCAATCTCCATGACACGCGGACTCGTGTTGGAATAACGAAACCCGCCTGTATCGGTCAATAAACCAGTGTAGATTGCTGTTGCACAATTCACATCTAATGCGATTTCTGCTCTCTCGATTAAATCATACAATATTTCAACAGTAGCCGCAGCTTCTGCCTGTATAACATTTATGGTGCCAAATCCATTGTTTGTTGGATGATGATCGATATTAAGCAGCTTTGCATCTGGTGCAAAGCTGCTCGCTACCTCTCCAATACGTTTGAAATCCGCACAATCGACCGAAATAATGGCATCAAATGTTTGCTGATTTACATCGCGCTTGTAATTGAGAATTGAATCAAATTGATGTAAGAAACGAAGTCTGGACGGTAGCTCGCTTTCATTAATCAGTACTGCCGACTTCCCAAGTTTCTCAAGCATCCAGCCTACGACAACAGTAGAACTAATAGCGTCACCGTCAGGCTGTACATGTGATACGACCAAAAAATGATCGTAAGTTTTCATGAACGCCAGCGCTTCATCTAGCTGCATCGAATAGCTGCTTTGATTTATCATCGAGCTGAATTCCCATTGTTGATGTTTTCAAGCAATGCCTCGATGCGGCTGCCATATTCAATACTGCTGTCAAACTTGAACAGCAATACGGGTGTATGGCGAAGGCGCATGCGCTTGCCAAGCTCTGTACGAATAAATCCTGTTCCGCTCGCTAGTGCCTTAAGCGTCGCTTCCTTCTGCTCTTCGCTGCCAAGCACGCTTAAATACACTTTTGCTTGTGAGAGATCACTTGATGTTTCAACACCTGTTACAGTAATGAATCCGATTCTAGGATCTTTCAACTCTGTTTGTATAATTTGGCTCAGCTCTTTTTTAATCTGTTCGCCGACCCGCCCTACTCGGATTTTTGCCATGCTTTACTCACCTCTCTACTGATTCCATGACAAATGCTTCGATAATATCGCCTTCACGAACATCGTTGAAACGATCAAGCGTGATACCGCACTCATAACCTGCTGCAACTTCTTTAGCATCGTCTTTGAAACGTTTTAGGGATTCAATTTTGCCTGTGAAGACAACGATACCGCCACGAACCAAACGTGCTTCAGCGTTACGAGAAATTTTACCGTCAGTAATCATACAACCTGCAATTGCGCCAACTTTAGTCACTTTAAATACGTTACGAACTTCAGCGTGGCCAATAACAACCTCTTTGTAGATTGGATCAAGCATGCCTTTCATTGCTTGTTCAATCTCATCGATTACGTTGTAGATAACGCGGTGCATACGAACGTCAACCTTTTCTTGTGCAATCGTTGCTTCTGCTTGTGGATCAGGACGAACGTTAAATCCGATTACGATAGCATTGGAAGCTGACGCCAAAATGATATCCGATTCTGTAATCGCGCCAACACCGCTGTGGATGATTTTTACGCGAACGCCTTCGATTTCAATTTTTGCGAGCGAGCCTTTAAGTGCTTCGGAAGAACCTTGAACGTCGGATTTGATAATAACGTTCAGATCTTTAATTTCACCATCTTTGATATGGTTATACAGATCATCAAGCGTTACGCGTGTATTCGCACCCATATCCGATTGACGCTGTTTAATGGAACGACGATCAGCAATATCACGGGCTTTGCGCTCATCTTCAAATACCATGAACGGATCTCCAGCTAATGGAACTTCTGTTAGACCAGTAATTTCTACTGGCGTAGAAGGACCTGCTTCTTTTAAGCGACGGCCTTTATCATTAACCATTGCTCTAATACGGCCGAAGCAGTTACCTGCAACAAAAGCATCTCCAATTTTCAAAGTACCGTGTTGAACGAGAATACGTGCAACAGGACCTTTACCTTTATCAAGCTCAGCTTCGATAACAGTAGCGCGAGCGCGTTTGTTCGGGTTAGCTTTGTAGTCATTCATCTCAGCAACGAGCAAAATCATTTCAAGAAGGCCTTCAAGACCAATTCTTTGTTTAGCGGAAACTTCGACGAAAATAGTGTCGCCGCCCCACTCTTCCGGAACGAGTTCATATTCAGTCATTTCTTGTTTAATTTTCTCTGTATTCGCTTCTGGTTTATCGATTTTGTTAACCGCTACGATAATAGGAACGCCAGCTGCTTTTGCATGGTTGATGGCTTCAACCGTTTGCGGCATGATGCCGTCATCAGCTGCTACTACGATGATCGTAATGTCCGTTACCTGCGCACCGCGTGCACGCATAAGCGTAAACGCTTCGTGACCAGGTGTATCGAGGAACGTAATTTTTTTATGGTTAATTTCAACTTGATAAGCACCGATGTGCTGTGTAATTCCGCCGGCTTCTCCGCCTGTAACATTCGTTTTGCGAATGGCATCAAGCAAAGTTGTTTTACCGTGGTCAACGTGACCCATAATGGTAACAACCGGTGGACGTGTCACCAAATTTTCATCTTCGTCTGTTTCTTCTACAGTTTCGAAGGAATCTTCCTCAACAGGAATTTTCACTTCAACCTCTACCCCGTAGTCTGTTGCGATCAAATGAATCGCATCCATATCGATTTCTTGGTTGATCGTAGCCATTACGCCAAGGAAAATCAGTTTTTTAATAACTTCTGATGCATCCTTATGCAGTAATTTTGCCAATTCGCCAACAGTCATTGTACCGCGTACAATAATTTTCTTTGGCGTATTGTCAATTTTCTCGCGTGGCGGTTGTTGTTGGAACTTGCCGCCGCGACCTTTTTGACCACCACGGCCATTGTTGCCTCTGAAGCCGCCTGGTTTGCCGTCTTCAAATCTTTTTTGGCCAGGTCTTGCGTTTCTGTTGTCGTTACCGCGCGCTTGTCCTTGTGCTGGCTTAGAGTCGAAACGACTTTGGCCTGATGGTGCTGGACGGCTGCTTGCGTCTGAACGCGGAGCGCTTGGACGGCTGCCTGTATTGCTTTGTCCGCCTTGTGAAGGACGGCTTTGTCCAGATGATGCTGGACGACTGCTTTGACCGCCTTGACCTTGTGATGGACGGCTTGAACCCGCGTTAGAACCCGCTGGGCGATTACCTTGTCCGCCTTGTCCTTGGCTTGGACGGCTCGAATTAGAACTGCCTTGTGAAGGACGGTTGTTGCTTGATTGTGATGCTGGACGACTTGATTGTTGTCCTGCTGGTCTTTGTTCTGACTGCTGTTGGGTTGTTTGTGGTTTCGTATTAATAGAATTCATAGGCCCCTGTCTGTCTTGATTCGTATTTTTATTTTCTTGTACTGGCTGCGGCTTCTTCTCCTGCAGTTGTGGCTGCTGCGATTGCGGCTTGTTGGCAGTAGGTTGAGCGGAAGAAACCGTTACATTTGTTGTTTCTTGCGCGCGCTTTGCAGCTGCATTTTGTTTAATATTGCGGAAAAAACCTTCAACCTTATTTACCATTTCGTTTTCCATGACACTCATATGGTTATTGACTGGCAAATCAAGTCTTTTTAGGATCGTTATGATTTCTTTGCTGCTCATATTAAGTGACTTGGCATACTCGTAAACGCGCAGCTTATCTTTATTGTCCTTGCTGTCTTGTTTATTGTCCAATATGATCCACCTCCGTATTATGGCTCAGATGACTCGCAATCATTTTTCCGAATTGCGCATCGGTTACCGCTATTACAACCCGTTCTGGCTTACCAATCGCCTTTCCTAGTTGCTCACGGTCGAATGCTTCGGCGAGTTGTATTCCGTAGGTGTTGCATTTGTCACGAAACTTTTTTTTCGTATTGTCTGAAGCATCTCCTGCAAGGATAACGAGATGCACTTGTTTATTTCTTACAGCTTTGAGGACAATTTCATCGCCTGTAATCAGCTTTCCGGCACGCATTGCCATGCCAAGCTGTGATAAGCTCTTATTCTGCTTCATCGCTTATCAGCTCCTTACCAGCAATAAACTGTTCCTCTACCGCTATAAAATCCTGCTCAAGTTGATCGTAGATGTGTTCACCAACATGCTGCTTCAGTGCTCGATCAAGCGCCTTGGATTTCTTCGCTAATTTAAAGCAACTGACTTTACCGCATAAATATGCACCGCGGCCAGCTTGTTTGCCTTTCAGGTCAATCTGCACCTCTTCGGCCGGTGTCCGCACAATCCGAATGAGTTCCTTCTTCGGCATCATGTCCTGACAAGCGACGCATTTGCGAAGCGGTACTTTTCTCGGTCTCATTGTACACCCCTCCTCTGCCAGCTGAATTGACGCGTATCTGTTGAAAAATTCAGATTAGTCGATGGATACTGAATCCTGATGCATGACCGTAGTCATTGATTTCGGACGTCCATACTCCTGCTCTGCCTGCGTTTCGCTCTTGATATCGATTTTCCAGCC
The DNA here is from genome assembly GCF_056398745.1 of Paenibacillus sp. 01T424. NCBI lineage: Bacteria > Bacillati > Bacillota > Bacilli > Caryophanales > Paenibacillaceae > Paenibacillus > Paenibacillus sp. 01T424. The sequence goes on from NZ_JBFTPZ010000027.1 coordinate 60,806, forward strand.
AGTCAGCTTGGCAGCAAGCCTTGCATTCTGACCTTTAATACCGATCGCAAGCGATAGTTGGTAATCCGGCACGATTACTCTGGCCATCTTCTCTTGTTCGAATACGATAACCTCTAGCACCTTTGAAGGGCTAAGAGCATTCGCAACATATTCATCCACGCTTTCAGACCAACGAACGATATCGATTTTTTCACCTTTAAGCTCGTTTACGATCGTCTGAACGCGCAGTCCTTTTTGGCCAACACATGAACCGACTGGATCAACCTCGGAGTTACGGGAATGAACCGCAATCTTTGAACGGAAGCCAGCTTCACGAGCAACCGAACGAATTTCTACTACTCCGTCATAGATCTCAGGCACTTCAAGCTCGAACAAACGTTTTAAAAGGCCAGGATGCGTGCGGGATAAAATGATTTGAGGACCTTTAGTCGTGTTCTCAACTTTCGTGATATACGACTTCACGCGGTCACCATGCTTAAACTTATCAGTTGGCATAAGTTCAGTCAAAGGCAATACAGCCTCAACCTTGCCTAGATCCACAAATAAATTGCGAACATCCTGACGTTGAACAATACCGTTAACGATATCTTCCTCTTTATCGATAAAAGCATTATAAATCAGTCCGCGCTCAGCCTCACGAATACGCTGAGTAACAACCTGCTTCGCTGTTTGAGCAGCGATACGTCCGAAATCACGCGGCGTAACTTCAATATCCGCAATATCGTCAAGCTGATAATGAGGATTGATTTCTCTTGAAGCCTCCACTGTAATTTCCAGACGCGGATCTAGTACTTCATCAACAACAGTCTTGCGGGCGTATACTTTGATAACACCAGTATGACGGTTAATATCGACGCGTACATTTTGAGCGGTATTAAAATTTCTTTTGTAGCTGGAGATAAGAGCAGCCTCAATGGCTTCAAGGAGCACATCCTTGGTAATCCCTTTGTCTCTTTCTATTTCTTGTAGTGCTTCAATAAAATCCATACTCATTGGACTGGATTTCCCCCTTTCAATATAGAAACGAATATTTAGAACACGATTGCGAGTCTGGCGCCAGCCACCTTATCGTAAGGAATGCTATATTCCTTTTTGGCTGTACGAACGACTGCATTTTCTCCATCAAATGCAAGTAGCAGCCCCTCAAATTCTTTAGCGCCGCTAATCGGTTCATATGTCGTTATGTAAACGTGCTTACCGATTGCTTTACGTACTTCATCTTCATTCCGAAGCGGTCTTTCTGCTCCTGGGGAAGATACTTCCAAGAAATAAACATCTGTAATTGGATCGTTTTTGTCCAATTGCTCACTTATGAATTCGCTGATACGACCGCAGTCATCGATGTCGATGCCGCCTTCTTTATCTACGAAAATACGAAGGAAATAATTGCTTCCTTCTTTTACATACTCAATATCAACCAGTTCAAATCCATTGCTGCTGAGGTATGGTGAAACCATTTCCTGGACAGCGGCTTTGATTTTGGATGTACTCAAATTCAGTTGACCTCCTGTTTATACGCACTATGCCATTTTGCCATTAACAAAACGTAAAGAGTGGGTTTCCCCACTCTTCTGCATCAAAGTCTTTATAATCATCATTGCCAGAAAAATTATAACATAACCGCACTATAGTGACAAGAAATCTTTTCTATTCAAGCCGCTTCTAGAACAGTGAAAGCTGATTAGATTCAGGTAATCCACGGAAGCAGCCCATGTTTCCAAGAACCTCAATAATCGTTTTTGTCGCCTTCGATTTCATTTGGAAATCCTCGATTGACAAGTACTCGCCATCGTCTCTTGAGGCTGCGATATTACGTGCGGCGTTATCGCCAATTCCCGCAATGGCAGCAAACGGCGGAATAAGGGAATCCCCATCTACAAGAAACTTCGTCGCGTCAGAACGATATAGATCGATCGGCTTAAAGGAGAAGCCGCGCGCTGTCATCTCAAGTGACATTTCCAGCTGCGACACCATGTTTTTCTCTTTAGGGAGGGCATTAAACCCTTTGGCTTCGATCTCGATCAGCTTACGCAAAATCGCATCATATCCTTGGCAAAGCAGCTCCAAATCAAAATCGTCCGCTCTTACTGTAAAGTAAGTAGCGTAATACTCTATTGGATGATAAAGCTTGAAATAGGCGGTGCGAACTGCCGATATGACGTAGGCCGCGGCATGTGCTTTCGGGAACATATACTCGATGCGCAGGCAAGAATCAATGTACCACTGCGGCACCTTACATCGCTTCATCTCTTCGATCCACTCTGGCGTCAAGCCTTTACCTTTACGTACACTTTCCGTAATTTTAAACGCGAGTCCAGCATCCATTCCAGCTTTATAAATCAAGAACAACATGATATCATCCCGGCAACCAATTACCGTCTTGATGTTGCAAGTGCCGTTCTTGATCAGCTCTTGTGCATTTCCTAGCCAAACTCCCGTGCCATGAGACAATCCGGAAATTTGCAGCAAATCGGCAAACGAAGAAGGCTGCGTCTCTTGAAGCATTTGACGAACGAACTTCGTTCCCATTTCCGGCACTCCGTAAGTAGCTACCGAAGAGCGAATTTGCTCGCCAGGCACGTTAAGTGCTTTGGTGGAGTTGAACATACTCATGACTTTAGGATCATTCATCGGTATTGACGTTGGATCAACGCCGGTCAAATCCTGCAGCATCCGCATCATTGTTGGATCATCGTGCCCCAGAATATCGAGCTTAAGCAAGTTTTCATCAAACGCGTGATAGTCAAAATGAGTTGTCTTCCATTCCGCATTCACATCGTCTGCTGGAAATTGAACAGGCGTTATATCTTCAACATCGATATAATCGGGAACAACGACGATGCCGCCTGGATGCTGTCCCGTGCTTCGTTTTACGCCCGTACAGCCACTAGCAAGTCTGGCAAGTTCAGCACCGCGCCATTTCTTGCCATGCTCTTCCTCATACTTCTTAGTGAAACCATAGGCCGTTTTCTCTGCAACCGTACCAATCGTTCCTGCACGGAACACACACTTCTCGCTAAACAATATTTTTGTATAGTTATGAGCTATCGGTTGATAGTCTCCGGAGAAGTTCAAATCGATATCGGGAACTTTATCGCCTTTGAAGCCCAGGAAGGTTTCGAACGGAATATCCTGTCCTTCACCCTTCATCGGCTTCTCGCAGTTCGGACATAATTTGTCCGGCAAATCGAAGCCGCTCGGAATGCTTCCGTCCAAAAACCATTCGCTATGCTTGCAATCCGAGTTTTTGCACAAGTAATGGGCAGGCAGCGGATTAACCTCTGAAATACCCAGGAATGTGGCAACGACTGAGGAACCAACCGATCCCCGTGAGCCGACCAAATATCCATCTGCGTTCGATTTCTTAACAAGCTTCTCCGAGATCAAGTAGTTGGCAGAAAACTTAAATTTGATAATAGGAATAAGTTCTTTCTCCAGCCTGTCGATAACGACCTGAGGAAGATCTTCCCCATACATCGACTTTGCTGTGTCATAACAGGTGTTGCGAATTTCCTCGTCGGCACCCTCAATAATTGGAGCAAATAGTCCCGTAGGGAACATATCATACGGCTCAAACCGATCAGCAAGCTCTACTGTATTCGTAATGACGACCTCACGAGCTCTTGCTTCCCCTAAAAATGCAAATTCCTCCAGCATTTCTTCCGTTGTACGGAAGTGAGCATCTGGTTTGCGTATACTCTTAAGCGGGCTAAAACCAGTGATCCCATGAATCGTTATGTCACGATACATTTTGTCGCGCGGATTCAAGTAATGAACGTTTCCTGTAGCAATAACCGGCTTGCCCAGCTCATCCCCGATTTGGCAAATCCGGCGATGCGCCTGCTCAATTTCCGCACGGCTGCCTACTAGCCCCTTCTCAACTAAGTGCATGTAGAAATCAATCGGCTGGATTTCAAGGACATCATAGAAACGTGCAACCTCCAGCGCTTCTTCGTACGATTTATTTAGAACCGTTTCGAAAAATTCACCTTTCTCGCAACCAGAAATAACGAGCAAGCCTTCACGGTGTGCAACAAGCTTCGTTTTTGGAATTGTTGCTACCCGTTTGAAATGCTCTGTATGCGAGATGGAAATAAGCTTGAATAAATTTTTCTTCCCAACAGCATTAAGTGCATAAATATTGCTGTGGAAAGGCCGAGAATTAGATAAATCAATGCCCACATAGTCATTTAACTGATGTAGATTCGTAATATTTCGCTCAGCTGCATCTGCAATCAAGCCATACAAAACGCCGCCAAGAGCAAGGGAATCGTCTACAGCGCGGTGATGGTTGTCGAGACTAACCTTATATTTATCTGCTAATGTATTCAAACGATGATTTTTGAGCGTTGGAAAAATAAATCGAGCAAGCTCCAGCGTATCGAGCACTGGATTTTTTACTTCCGGCATGCCAAAAGCTTTGCAGTTGGCTTGAATAAAGCCAATATCAAATCTTGCATTGTGGGCGACAAGAACATCATCACCAATGAATTCAATAAATTCTCTAAGCTTAGGCTCAATATCCGGCTGCCCTTTTACCATATCATCATTGATGTTAGTCAACTGCGTAATGTGGTAAGGAATTTTTTCATGCGGATCAATAAGGGTAGAGAAACGATCAATCTCTTTGCCATCACGCATTTTAACGCCGGCAAGCTCAATAATTTTGTTATTAATAACGGAAAGGCCCGTTGTCTCTATATCGAAAACAATATAAGTTGCTGTCGCAAGCGGTTCAGGTCTTGATTCCAGCACCATTGGCACTGCGTCGTTCACGATGTTCGCTTCAACACCAAAAAGCACTTTTATGCCGTGTTTTTTGGCTGACTTATTCGCATCCGGATAACATTGAACATTGCTATGGTCCGTTACTGCAATCGCCTTATGTCCCCATTTGGCAGCCGTCTTTACATAGACATCTACCGGAGTTACCGCATCCATAGCGCTCATGGTTGTATGGAGATGAAATTCGACGCGCTTTTCCTCCGCTTTATCCATACGCTCAGCAGGTGTTCTGACCTCATGCAAATCATTCGGCATCATCACAAGCTCCGGTTCTTGCATGAAGCGATCATATTCTATGCGGCCGCGAGCTTTGACCCACTTGCCATTGGCAAGCTGGTTCAATATTTTTACATCGTCCTTCGTCTTCGCAAACATCTTCATCGCGATAGAATCGGAGAAGTCAGTCACGTTGAACGTAAACAATGTGCTTCCGTTACGAAGCTCTTTCACTTCGAGGCCGAATACAGCGCCTTGTACTGTAATTTTTTTCTCTTCTTCGATGATATTCATCAATGGAACCGGCTCTTCCCGAATATCATAACCAACCGCTAGCTTGATTTCACTCTCATCGACGAGCTCAGACTCTGATTGCGCGCTCGCCATCAGCTCCTGCACATATTCCCGTTCTTCCTGCACCATCCGAAGGGAGAATTCATCCAAGATTTCTTGCCTGGATTCGCTGACGATCATTTTCACTTTGCATGCGCGCTGGAAATTTTCATTAAAGAAACGAATAATTTCATCATCCAATCGTTTCTTCCGAGCGAGATCCAATCCCGTATTGTCTAGAAGAGATAGAGTTAGTAAGTCTCCTTCAACCGTGATCGAAGATTTCTGCAGCCATCCATTTACGGAAGCGATCTCGCGCTGTGCCCACTCCATGAACAAACCCCAGTATTGCAGCACAATGGATTCAGTCTCTACAACAGGATCATAAATCAGCAAGAAACTGACTGCAGCGATAGACTCAAACTTCATTCTAGCCGCCTGGCATAGCCCATTATAGGCCTGTAAAGGCACCATGGACGTTTTGCGGATGCAAAACGTCCATTCTTGATTGCTGTTGCTAACGATAACTTGATCTATATATCCATCTTGAAAATAGGTTTGTATAAGTTCTTGCGGCAGCTGAATATGCTGTAAAAGCATTTCAAAACTCTGCCGTTTTTTTGCGGTTTGGCTCATAAAATACCACTCCTTAAGATCCGAACCGAACTAGCTTCAGTCCTTAATAAGCTCTTGCAAATACAACAGTATGTTTGGATGGATCTCCACATACGAGACATGTTTCTTTGTGCGATTCAGGGGCAAATGGAATATTCCGGCTTGTCGCTCCAGTTTCTTCCTTGACCTGCTTCTCGCAAGCAGCAGAGCCGCACCAGCCAGCTTCTACGAAGCCGCGCTGTTCTTCCAAAAAGCTTTTCATTTCATCAAGCGTTTCAACCGAACGAGAGTTGTCAATACGGAACTGCTTCGCACGATTAAACATTTCTTGATGCGTTTCTTCAAGCATAGCTTCAATTTCTGCTAGAAGATTAGCTTGCTGTACAATACGCTTCTCTCCAGTAACTCTGGAAACAAGCACAACTTGTCCATTTTCCATATCACGCGGTCCAAGCTCAAGGCGTAGTGGAACACCGCGCATCTCATATTCGTTAAACTTCCAGCCTGGGCTCACGTCAGCACGATCGTCCACGCGTACGCGAATACCGGCTTTCTTAAGCTCTGCATAAAGCTCATCCACACGGCCAACAACCTGCTCGCGCATTTTTGCAGGGCCAATTGGAATCATAACCACTTGTGTTGGAGCAACTTTAGGAGGCAGCACCAGACCACGATCATCGCCATGAACCATAATAAGGGCGCCGATTAGTCTTGTGCTCACGCCCCAAGAAGTTGTATGAGCGAATTGCAATGTATTCTCACGATCAAGGAATTTAATATCAAAAGCAACTGCAAACTTCGTACCCAAATAATGCGATGTTCCGGCTTGAACAGCCTTCCCGTCCTTCATCATCGCTTCGATCGAATACGTATCAACCGCACCAGCGAACCGCTCAGAAGGCGTTTTTTCACCTTTAATTACAGGGATAGCAAGGAATTCTTCAACGAACTGCGTGTAAACATCAAGCATCTGCATCGTCTCTTGACGCGCTTCCTCTTCTGTTTCATGCGCAGTATGGCCTTCTTGCCACAAAAACTCACTCGTACGAAGGAATGGCATTGTGCGCTTCTCCCAGCGAACGACGTTTGCCCATTGGTTAATGAGCAGCGGAAGATCGCGGTACGATTGAATCCATTTGGAATACATGTGTCCAAACATCGTTTCCGATGTTGGACGAATTGCAAGGCGTTCTTCGAGCTTCTCGCCAGCTGCTTCAGTTACCCAAGGCAGTTCGGGATTAAAACCTTCAACATGCTCTTTTTCTTTCTGGAAAAAGCTCTCTGGAATAAAGAGCGGGAAATACGCATTGCGATGTCCCGTCTCCTTAAAGCGGCGATCCAGATCACGCTGAATATTTTCCCAAAGCTCATAGCCCTCAGGACGGAACACAATACAGCCTCTTACAGGCGAATAATCCATAAGCTCGGCTTTTTTAATAACATCAATATACCATCTGGAGAAATCCTCGCTTTGAGGCGTGATTTCTGTAACAAACTGTTTATCCTTAGACATAAGCGACTATTTACTCCCCTTTTACCAATCGTAAAATATCATTATAAGTTACTACGAGCATTAATAACATGATGAGCGCGAAACCGACAAAATGTACCATGCTCTCACGGTTCGGATCAATCGGCCGGCGTCTAATCGCTTCAATTCCGAGGAATATGAGGCGGCTTCCATCAAGGGCAGGAATCGGCAGCAAATTAAATATTCCTAAATACAAGCTTAGCAGTGCTGTCCATGATGTTAACTGAGCAATGCCTTGCTGAGCAATCTGGCTTGTTACTTCTGCTGTTCGCACAGGTCCGCCAAGATCATCAAGCTTGAACTCTCCGAAAATAAGCTTCTTGAAGCCTTCAAAAATGCTTACTGTCATGTTTTTCATGAGCTTGCCTGCGCCTGTGAACGTTTCAGAGAAAGTAGCCGGACGTGTTGGCAATGCGGCACTGATCCCAACCTTGCCTACACCCTCTTTATTCGGTTCAGGTGTTATAACAACTTGCTGAGCTTTGCCGTCACGAATAATATCCATTTTAACAGGAACATTTGGTGATTTACCGATAATCGCGATCATTTTATCAAAATCAGCTCCGATTTTGATACCGTTGACTGCATCGATGACATCGCCCTTTTTCAAATCTACTTTATCAGCTGGCATGCCTTCTGATATTTCATTAACAAGCAGCTTATCAGGCGACTCAACAGGAACACCTGCTAACTGAATGTAGGTAGCAAACAATACAAATGCAAGCACAAAGTTCATCATAGGGCCAGCAAAAATAGCAAGTGCACGCTGCGCTACTGTTTTGCTGCCAAATTGTCTGTCGAGCGGCGCGATTTGTGTTTCTTTGCCTTTTGTGATCATTAAAGCAGTAGGGTGTACCGAGAAAATCTCGTTTTCCCCTTCTACGTCAAGTGTAACAGATAGCTTGCGCTCAAGATCGATCGCCACGATTTCTCCGCGAATAACACCGCTGCGGTCATCAAGACGATCCAAATAAAGTCTAGTCACTTTATTGTCTTTCAGACGAACCGCGATCGTTTGACCGGGCTGGACATCAACGATTTCTGGATCTTCTCCCGCCATTCGAACGAAACCGCCGGCAGGTATTAATCGAAGCGTATATCTCGTCTCGCCACGTTTTACCGAAAAAAGCTTCGGCCCGAAGCCAATTGCGAATTCTCGCACCAATATGCCTGCGCGTTTTGCGAAATAGTAATGACCCCATTCATGGATCGTTACGATCACGAAAAAAACGAGTATGGTCAAGAAAACAACTTGAATCATGTGCATTAAGCTGAAGCCTCCTGTTCGTTACGGCCTGTACATAGATTATCATTATTCTCCCGTCCGATACAAGAGAACCGGAATTTAACCGATATTATACGGATTGGGCCAGCTGTCTTGCCCAAGCGTCCACTTCTGAGATCATCTGCAAATCATTGATATCAGCTGCTTCGTGCTTGCCAACGACCGTTTCCAATATCCGTTCAATGTCAAGAAACGTAATTTCACCCTTCAAAAACCGTGCCACCGCAACCTCGTTTGCAGCATTGTATACTGCAGGAGCTGATTGACCTAGCTTCCCGCACTCGAATGCCAGCCTTAGACATGGATATCTTTCAAAATCCATCTCGCGAAAATGCAGCTTTCCGATTTGTGCCAGGTTCAGCCTGCTTGTCGGGGTTACATTCCGTTCCGGATATGACAACGCATATTGAATCGGTACTCGCATATCCGGCATTCCAAGCTGCGCGATTATGCTGTGATCGGTAAACTCCACATAAGAATGAATGATGCTCTCCGGATGAATAATGACACCTATTTGATCGTATGTAACATCGAACAGCCATCTTGCCTCAATAACTTCTAGCCCTTTATTAACCATAGTCGCTGAATCAATCGTAATTTTTGCGCCCATCGACCAATTGGGATGATTTAGCGCTTCAGCTACTGTTACACCCTCAAGCTGTTCTCTTGTGCGATCACGAAAGGAGCCGCCAGAGGCTGTTAATGTAATTTGATTGATAGATTTGCGATCTTCGCCGTTTAAGCATTGAAAAATCGCCGAATGTTCACTGTCTATCGGCAAAATCGATACTCCGCGCTGTTTCGCACGTTCCATTACGATATGACCTGCCGTTACGAGTGTCTCTTTGTTCGCCAAACCAATCATTTTCCCCGCATCAATCGCCGCCAATGTTGCCGGCAGCCCTCTGCTTCCCATAATTGCAGTCACAACGACATCAGCGTCCGTCCCAGCGGCTACTTCAACAAGTCCTTCTTCGCCATAGACAACCTTTGTTCCAGGCGGCATATGGGGACGAGCGGCTTCTGCGTCTGCTTTGGAAGCCAAGCTAACGAGCGAAGGTTTAAATTGTTTGGCTTGCTCTATAATCAAATCGACATTCGCACCAGCGGACAAGCCAACAACCTGATAACGATCAGGATCATGGGCAATAACGTCCAGCGTTTGTGTTCCGACTGAACCTGTCGAACCTAATATACTTATTTTTTTCACACAAAATCCTCCTGACTTATACAGGCAGCAGCCCGGTAAGCACTAACAGCGGAAACACAATTAGCCAGCTATCGCATCGATCAAGCACTCCGCCATGTCCTGGCAGAAGCGTACCTGTATCCTTTATATCTCTCACACGTTTATAAGCAGATTGAATCAAATCCCCAAACTGTCCAGCTACAGCGGCAATTAAACCGATTAGCAAAGCTTTTGGCAAATCAATAAAATCGGGCATCGTGAGTGCGAATACTGCCGATACGATTAAGGATAACAATACGCCGCCTAAGGCGCCTTCGATCGTTTTGTTCGGGCTGATTGAAGGCCATAGCTTCGTTTTCCCAATGGCTCGTCCAGTAAAATAAGCACCGATATCCGAAGCCCAAATACAGCCAAAGGACAAAAACGTCCACAATAGGCCATGCTCCTCAATTTGACGAGCTTCGCCCATTGCTGAAAAGCCGTAACCTACATATAAAGCGCCTAGCAACATAAGTGCGGCGCCATCAATTGTCGTTTTATTTTTGGTAATCACGGTTAGGGCAAGCAGCAAGAAGGCCAGCATCCAAACAATAGTCAGGAAAGATGGAATAACAATACCCCAATCAGACCATGGTAGCACAAACAGTAGCACACCCGCATATCCGAGCAAAGTTGACGGATGCGACCATGCTACACCATTCATTCGCGCATATTCAGTAAAACCAATAATAGCTAGCAATACGAGGAGAGTTGTATATAACCATCCGCCTGCTATTGTTAAACCTATGAAGCCTGCACCTGCTACAATTCCAGTAATCAATCGTTGTCTCAATGAAAAGTCACACTCCGTCGCTTGAAGCTACAATCCACCATATCGACGCGCGCGGCGCTGATACTCCAAAATCGCTTCTTGAAAATGCGCTTCCGTAAATTCAGGCCAATACACATCCGTAAACCACAATTCACTATAAGCAAGCTGCCACATCATAAAATTACTTAATCGCAATTCACCGCTTGTACGAATGAGCAAATCTGGATCAGGCAATCCACTTGTAAGCAAACGATCGGCCATTACTTTATCATCGATATCATCGATTGCAAGATTTCCTTGCTGAACCTCAGATGCGATGCTTTTCACAGCTTCAAGCATTTCCTTACGGCTTCCATAGTTTAAGGCAAAGTTTAGAACTAGCCCTGTATTGTTAGCGGTCTTTATAATGGCTTCTTCAACTGCACTGATCGTAAATGAAGGCAAATCCTCTTTATGTCCCATCATGCGAACCTGCACGTTGTTGGCTATCAATTCTTCTAATTCAATTTCAAGAAATTGCTGCGGAAGCTTCATAAGAAAATCCACTTCAGCTTTAGGTCTCTTCCAGTTTTCCGTTGAAAACGCATATAACGTCAAATATTTGACGCCTAACCGATCCGCTGCAATGGTAATACGTTTGACCGCTTTCATGCCGGAATGATGACCAGCCATACGTGGCAATCCACGATCTTTAGCCCAACGGCCGTTCCCATCCATTATAATTGCAACATGCTCAGGCACATTTTCTGAGGCCACAGAATCAGTCGGCTGTAAGGACGATTTGCCTAATTTGGCCCAAAGTCGCTCGATCATCTTACTTCCTCCCAACCGAAATCAAAACCAAACCCCACCTATCGGAGGGGCCCAGAGATTATTATACTTCCATAATTTCTTTTTCTTTGGCAACAAGCACTTTATCTACTTCAGCAATAAATTTATCAGTTGCCTTCTGAATATCCTCTTGGTGACCACGTGATTCATCTTCAGAAATTGTTGTTTTCTCAAGTTTTTTCACGCTGTCGTTAGCATCCCGACGAATATTGCGAATAGCTACCTTTGCTTCTTCGCCAAGCTTTTTCGAAGTTTTCACAAGCTCTGCCCGGCGCTCTTCTGTAAGCGGTGGGATAGAAAGACGAATCGATGCACCGTCATTGGAAGGTGTCAGTCCAAGATCCGATTTCATAATCGCTTTCTCGATTGCCGACATCGACGATTTGTCCCATGGTTGAATGAACAACGTACGAGAGTCTGGCGTACTGATGTTAGCAAGTTGATTGACAGGCGTCATTGCGCCGTAGTATTCCACTTGAATACGGTCAAGCAAAGATGAATTAGCTTTACCAGCGCGCAAAGACGACAAATCACGTTTTAGCGCGGAAATCGCTTTATCCATACGTTCTTCTGCGTTTTTTTTCAGCTCTTGTGGCATTATTTCGCACTTCCTCTCACTATCGTTCCGATTTTCTCACCCAGCACGACGCGTTTAATATTCCCTTTCTCTGTAATCGCAAATACGATAAGAGGAATATTATTATCCATGCAAAGTGAAGCTGCGGTTGAATCCATTACGCCTAGATTACGGTTAAGCATGTCGAGGTATGTAAGCTCCTCAAATTTCTCAGCTGTGCTATCTTTAAATGGATCAGCAGAATATACGCCATCCACTTTGTTTTTCGCCATTAATATTACTTCTGCTTCGATCTCAGCTGCGCGAAGCGCTGCTGTTGTATCTGTTGAGAAAAATGGATTACCAGTTCCTGCAGCAAAGATTACGACGCGTCCTTTTTCCAAATGACGGATAGCACGACGTCTGATGTACGGTTCAGCGATTTGTTGCATCGCGATCGATGTTTGTACGCGAGTAGGTACATCGATTTGTTCCAGTGCATCTTGAAGTGCAAGTGAATTCATAAGAGTAGCCAGCATTCCCATGTAATCAGCTGTTGCACGGTCTATGCCTTTTGCAGAACCTGCAATTCCACGCCAAATGTTGCCGCCTCCGACAACGATGGCCACTTCTATGCCAAGTGCTACGACTTCCTTCACCTGATCAGCAATTGAAGATATGACCGTCGCTTCAATGCCATAACCTTCCTGACCAGACAATGATTCACCGCTTACTTTCAAAACGATACGTTTATACACAGGATGCTCCAACGTTAATACCTCCATCATGCACCTCAGTAAATGAGGTCCTTCAAATATGTTCTAATCATACAAGCAGGCGGGGCGGACGCCCCGCCCCGCCTGTGCGTTCGGATTAATGTTTAACTTGAGCCATAACTTCTTCAACGAAATTGTCAACTTTTTTCTCTAGACCTTCACCAAGCTCATAACGAACGAAGCGACGGATGGAAATGTTTTCACCAATTTTGCTGATTTTTTCATTAAGCAATACGGAGATTGTTTTGTCTGGGTCTTTAATGAACGATTGCTCAAGAAGACAGAACTCTTCGTAGTATTTCGAGATACGGCCTTCAACCATTTTTTCAACGATTTTTTCAGGCTTGCCTTCGTTAAGTGCTTGAGCTTTCAAAATTTCGCGCTCTTTTTCAAGCTCTTCAGAAGAAACCTCGTCACGGCTAACGAATTTAGGGTTAGCTGCAGCGATTTGCATAGCTACGTCTCTTGCAAACTCACGGAATTGATCCGTTTTTGCAACGAAATCCGTTTCACAGTTTACTTCAACGATAACGCCGATACGGCCGCCTGCATGAATATACGATTCAACTACGCCTTCGGTTGCAATACGACCAGCTTTATTTGCTGCTGCCGCCAAACCTTTTTCACGAAGTACTGCAATTGCTTTTTCAACGTCATTGTTTGTTTCGTCCAAAGCTTTCTTGCAATCAAGCATTCCAGCTCCAGTTCTTTCACGAAGCTCTTTTACCGCGCTAGCACTAACTGCCATTGTAAGCCCTCCTATAGGTTTCACGAAGTCTATGTAGCTTCGAGAATCATTAATTGTTTTTTTTAGTGATTTACATTCAAAAAAAGGGCAGTGAGAGGTTTATCACCATCTGACCACCCTTTGTTGACTAATTAAAGCCTTTAAATTAAGCCGTTGTTTGTTCGCCTTGGTTAGCTTCAACGATTGCATCAGCCATTTTCGAAGTCAACAACTTAACGGCACGAATTGCATCATCGTTACCTGGGATTACGTAGTCAATTTCGTCTGGATCACAGTTCGTATCAACGATACCAACGATTGGGATACCAAGTTTGCGAGCTTCTGCAACAGCAATACGCTCTTTGCGTGGGTCGATAATGAACAACGCGCTTGGCAAACCTTTCATTCCTTTAATACCGCCAAGGAATTTTTCCAAACGGTCTTTTTCTTTGTTAAGGATGATAACTTCTTTCTTAGGTAGAACCTCGAAAGTGCCGTCTTCAGCCCATTTTTCAAGTTGTTTCAAACGATCAATACGTTTTTGAATCGTTTGGAAGTTAGTCAAAGTACCGCCCAACCAACGTTGGTTGATGTAGAAGTTGCCGCAACGCTCTGCTTCTTCTTTAACGGAATCTTGAGCTTGTTTTTTCGTACCTACGAACAGCATAGTGCCGCCGTCTGCAGCGATCGATTTAACAAAGTTGTACGCTTCGTCAACTTTTTTCACCGTTTTTTGCAAATCAATAATGTAAATCCCGTTTCTTTCTGTGAAGATATAACGATCCATCTTCGGGTTCCAACGACGAGTCTGATGACCGAAGTGTACCCCAGCTTCTAGTAGCTGTTTCATGGAAATAACCGCCATTTCTCCAACACCTCCTATAATGGTTTTTTTAGTGCTCCTCCGCTAGTCGCATCTTTCGCCAAAACTTCCGCCGGGCGGAAGCACCGTTTGACAAAATTGACCTGCGTGCGTTTTTAACACCGTGAATTAATATACCATAAATACACATCGCATGCAACAATCGTTTCAGAAAAGATAGGATAGCTATTTTTTGTTGGCAGTTAGAAGATTTACTTCTGAAGATGTTAAAGGCTCGCCGGTTACGATCCGAATGGCTTCTTCAACCGTTATCTCCTCATGAAACAAAAAATAACCGGCGCGAACCAGCTTCTTTGACTTTTTCATTTTTGATACAAAAGCGGTTTTATCTTTAATAATATTATTCGAAGCAAGCAGCTCTGCTGTATTCGTCAGACTAGAGCCTGCTTTAATTCTTATAACATGCTTGATCTCAGACTGTTCCTGAACAGGGACTGCCGTAGCCGTAGGCGCAGCTTTATCAGTCTTCGCCTCGCTTGTCTGCTCCTTAGCTTTGTCAGAATCAGCAGCAGGCTTAGTCTCCTGTCCCCCTGTGTTGTCCTTATTAAGCTGAAGCGAGTCTTGATTTGCCTTTAACAAAGCATCAACTTCTAGTTGAGTGTAAAGCTTCTCATCTGACTCTTTTCCTAAGTCACTTAGCCTTTGCCTGCTTTGCTCGCCAGAGAGCATCAGCTGGAACAACAAAGCGCCAATGATGATACCTGCACCTAATCCCATAAGAAATACTCGACTTTTAAGCATGGACAGAATCCTCCTGCTTAGCAAGCTGTATAATAAGCTGTACCTCACCTTTGTTCATACCAAGCTTTTTGGATATCGCTTCAATCGATTTCCCTTGCTCATAAAGTGTAAACAGCTCTTTATATCTGTCCTGGATGGTGTTCATCCGAACTGTCTCTTCTATAATATGTTCAACAACAGGCGCATCTTTAACAAGATGTTCATTCGAATTTAATGAGACCGCTGGCAATGGGGTTTCCACTGGACGAATATAGGCCGTGGACTTGGACATTTTCTTTTGCAACTGCTCTGTGAGCTGTTCGAATTTCCGCTCCAATTCTACAATACGCTGCTCCTTGCGATCCGCATCTAATTTCGATTCTTGCTGAGCAGTTCTAACGAGGAGCACGAGATCCTCATTATCCTTCTCCATGTTCTCCATAAACTGCTCCAGCGCGGTTTCCATGTTTTGCATCGATTGTGACGGTAGAGCTGTATCCTGCTTCTTACGAGGCATTACAAAGGCACCGACAATAACAACCGCTCCTAGTAATACGATATATTGCAAGTATGGCTGCATCGTTCATAGCCTGCCTTTCATATGATGCCTTCATTTTATAACTTAATATCAAGCCTATGGCCTTTGTACGGATGTGTAGGAGCCGCCTCCTGTTCATCAACATCCGAGGATAACTGTGTACGCTTACGTTTTGCCTGCTGATAAGCGTTACCTTGCTGACCTTCTTGATCACTGCGAATATGAAGTCCGTTTGATTGCTCGATCGCTGTGTTTTTCCCTCTTAGAAGCTCTGTTTGTTTGGCAGACTGATTGGCCAACATATTCTGATCAGCTACAGGTTTATGCATCGCTTGTCCATGCATGCCGCTGAATTCTTGCGTTCGTGGTACAGACATCTGCAAATCAATGGATTTGAACGTCATATCTGCTCACCCCTTTGCGCCATTCATCAATTTCAACCGTTATTTGGTATAAGGAATTAAGACGATATCCCCTTCGGAATAACGGAAGGTCACCCGCTGCGCTGAATCTTTCACAAACTTTGTGTACCTGCCAATTACAATTTTTGTTCCGCCAAATACAATATTGCTGACATCGATCTTCGATCGATCTGTGTTCTCCAGCGTTTTCTCTATCTCAAGAATACGGCTTCTCGTCTCATCATTCTCAAGCACGGTCTGACGTTTTGTGGCGGTCAGCTTAACGCGCAATGCCAGCTTCTCAGGAGTTAATTTCCCTGTCACAGCTAATTGATCCAAAATAACAAGCGCTTTATCCGTTTTATCTAAATTATCCATGTTCTGCCTTAACCTCGTTCTTAGCTCGAGCAGCTCCGAACGATATTCAGGGTTTACGCCTACTTCAATGGTTGTGGCTGTGGACATCGAGTTACCAATCGTTCGCGCGCTGACAAGGTCACCTGCTTGTACAAGTCCGCCTACGATCAATCCTTTAGCGCCAGAGCACACAACATTTTTCCCGGCTTTTACATGCGAATGCATGATGCTCTGAGATACCAGCACCTCTTCGCCCGCGATAACATTGCCTTCTTGTATAAATGAGCTCCGGACGTTTCGTCCAGCTTTTACAAAACCTTTGTTGCTTCCCAATATTCCGCCTGTAATTTCAACAGAGCCTTCTGATTCGATTTCTGCCCCTTCAACTCCGCCAATAACTCGGATATCGCCCGAAGCTTTAACCCTGAATCCGCTAAGAACATTGCCTCTGATGACTACTGTACCAACAAAATCAATATTGCCGACACTATAATCCACATCGCCGTTTACTTCGTAAACAGGAAACACATTAATTTTTTCTTTTTCAGTAAGCGAAATCAAGCCGTCAATTGCCGAATACATAGCCGTCTGCTCGTTGTTCAAAACGACATTTTTGCCTACTTTAAATCTAACGTGCTTGCCGAGCCTAGGTGCAATTTCTTCTCCCGTTACCGTCCTGCCAACAGGACCTGCTGTAGGCTCGAATCGCTCAGCAATCAATTGTCCACGCTTGACATTTTTCAGCTGAACAACTTCTTTAAAGTCAACCTTCCCATCTTCGAGCTCCGTTGGGGCGTTCACATTTTTATCCATATCATAAACTAGCTTCACATATCCGTCTTTACCAGGTGTAGGAGACTGCCCTTGCGCAACAAGTGTTTGTTCTTTGAAATATGCGAGAGGATTAGTGCCAATCTGACTCAGAACTTCTTTACGAAGGCCAAAAACGATCCCCTTGCTATGCAAGAATCGTTCTAGCTCATCGCCGTTACATTCGAATTCGTCCGAAATCCTGCTAAAGGTTAAAAATGCAGACAAATTATCGGCAGATGTCTGTATGCGTAGGTATGATTCTAATTGAAGATTTTCCACGTAGCTCCCCCCTTTTAATGTTGCATGAGTTGATCTTTATGCTTAGCCAAAGCTCCTCGCAGCCTCAAAATCGCTTTAGAATGGAGCTGGGATATTCTCGACGGTGATAGTGACATTACTTCAGCAATTTCACTTAATGATAGTTCCTCATAATAGAAGAGAGAAACGACTGTTCGTTCCTTTTCCGTAAGTCTTTCAATCCCTTTAACCAATGATTCTTTCAAATAAAACTCATGAACCTTATGATCCGGGTTTTTCGCCTTATCGTCCACTAGCAAAGACATTCTTGTCTCCGATTCCTCTTCACGAATCGGGTCCTCCAATGAGCAGACCGTTGTTACCGCAATATCTTGCAGCATATTAATGAATTCTTTCTCCGTTACATCAAGATAGCGGCTAATTTCTGCATCTGTCACAGAACGCAAGTACTGCTGCTCTAAATGCTGATATGCCTCTTCTACTCGTTTGGCCTTCTCTCGCACAGAACGCGGGACCCAGTCACCTTGTCTTAAGCCATCTATAATAGCGCCGCGAATGCGCCATGAGGCATACGTTTCAAACTGCAAGCCGCGGCCGTAATCAAATTTTTCAATAGCATCAATAAGACCCATTACGCCATTGCTTGCAAGGTCATCTCTAATGACGTTTTTTGGGAGTCCAATGGCCATTCGATTCGTTACATAATCAACCAGCGGCAAATATTGTTCAATCAACGTTTTTTTCGCTTCCAAATCGCCTTGTTCTCTCCAGGCTTGCCACATCTGCAAGTTTGTCAAATGAGGGGTCTTCTGCTCAATCATCGACTCACTCTCCTGTCAGGTGACGAATGGCTTTAACCAATTCTTCAGGCTGTGTATTTTTTGTATTTAACAATTGCGGAGGATTTAACGGACGAAAATCGCTTGCATCATCTTTCTGACTTTCGATTGCCTGCTTGCCAGCACCATCTTTAATCTGTGATTTCAACAATTGATTGATATCTTCTGATTCATCAGGTGTCTGTAAATCTAGCTGACTGCCTTTTCCTTCTTCATCTTCAATTTCCGAGCCTATTAGTGCTGGCGGTTGAAGGATGTATGCCAATATTGCCCGTACTCCATACGCAAGAACAAAAAAAGCGATGAAAGCATACATACTTCTAAGCAGCATAACAGTAATCGGATTGTTACCGATTGAGAAAGCTACCGTAAGCACGGTGCCGAAAATTCCAAATACGACATTCCATCGCCATGTTCCGAACATTTTAAATCTCCTTTGTTCCAAATTGCACACTTCTTATGGAAAGCATTCCGCTAGTACTGTCAAACTCTATCGTTCTACCAAAATTTCCGCCCGTATCTTGAGAAATAATCGGAATTTTGAATCTTCTAAGCATTTCTGTACAGGATTCAACATTGCGCGGGCCAATTCTTAGCGAATCACTGTGTCCAGACATAGCAAACATTTGAGCTCCACCAGCCATCTTAGCTTTCATGCGTTCAATGTGTGCACCTGCTGCAATCATCCGATCAAGCAGCTCGGGTATGGCTGTATCTGCATATTTAGCTAGATTCATTTTGGTCTCACGGGCGATGTCTGAAGATGGCAGCATGACATGTGCCATACCGGCTATTTTTCGCGTTGGATCATACAAGGTAAGTCCAACACATGAACCTAAGCCGGTCGTTTTGAGTATCGCCCCATCCGTTGCAATATTTAAATCTGCCATGCCGACTTTGACCAAATTTTGTTTTATAATTCGCTAACGACTCCCAAAGCCCTAAAAATTTTCTCGAACGACTCTGGATCTGGAATGAGGAAAAAATGTCCTTCAAGCGACTGACAATCCTCCAAAAAGGTCGTTTCAATAAGTAGGGCCGAGTCCCCCATCTCTCCGTATTGCATTAAACCGTAGCTAAGCACGGCACCTGCCATATCTACTGCTATAGCGGGTACGGAGGGGGCCATTGCTAAATGAGTGAAATCAGCTAATGAAGATAAATAAGAGCCTGCTAAAATATTGCCAATTTCACAAAGAGCAGACAGCTCCATTTCTGAATAACCGTCCTGCTCTTCAATATTTAAGGAAAGCAGCTGACGCAACAATCGCCTTGCCGAATCTTCTTCAATGATAAAAAACATGTTGCCGGGAGCTTCTCCTTCCACTCGAAGAAAAACAGCAATGACGATTTTTTCGGAACCGCCAACACGCTCTGCAACTTCTTCAAATGGAAGCAAACTTACCTTCGGCACCGCCATATCAACTGGCTTATCTAACAAACGGGATAATGCAGTAGCAGCATTGCCTGCTCCAATATTGCCGACTTCTTTCAATACATCTAATTCAAATGCTTCAAAGCGGCTAAAAAGGTTCACAAGTTATACCTCAAGCTGCTCAAGTTGAATAATTTCATTCTTGTTGAGCACTTCGGACAAGTTCAGCATGATGAGAAGTCGACCTTCACCAAGCTTTGCAATGCCTCTTAAGTATTTAGCTTTAATGCCTCCAACAATTTCGGGCGGCAAATCAATCGTATCTGTATCAATGTCGATGACATCATTCGCCGAGTCTACGATGAATCCAACTTCGATGTCAGCCACTGAAACAACAATAATTCTTGAGTTTTCTGTAGTTGCCGTTTCCGTTAGATTAAATCTGCCTCTTAGGTCAATGACAGGAACGACCACACCGCGAAGGTTAATAACCCCTTTAATAAAAGTAGCTGTTTTCGGAACGCGTGTAATTGGAGATAATCTTTCAATCGTACGGACCTTATCTACTTCAATTCCATACTCTTCGCTGCCTAGTGCAAACACGATAACCTTTAATTCTTCTCCCATCGTAAAAACCTCCCTATTTGATAAGTGCATTCGGATCGATAATCAATGCGACATAACCATCGCCAAGTATCGTTGCGCCGGAAATTGCTTTAATATTCGTTAAATATTTGCCCAGCGTTTTTAGCACGATTTCACTTTGACCAATAAATTCATCGACCATTACAGCTGCCCACTTCTCGCCTTTTCGAACGACTACAATTTCCGTTTCAAGCTCGTCATTCTCATTAAAATCAGGAGAGTCAAGCACTTTGCTTAGCGATACTAGAGGTATGATGGTATTTCTGAACTCTATCATTTTGTTGCCATGCACTTGAAGAATTTGTTCTTTGCGGATAATGCCTGTCTCAACGATCGAAGACAATGGGATAGCATACTTCTCCGACCCCAGCTTGATCAGCATTGCGGAAATAATGGATAGCGTAAGCGGCAATTGAACAGAAAACTTCGTTCCTCTACCAAAAGCAGAATCTATCGTTACGTTTCCGCCTAGAGAAGTAATTTTTGATCGAACGACGTCTAGACCAACACCGCGTCCGGATATGTCCGAAATTTTATCTGCGGTACTGAAGCCAGCCGCAAAAATAAGCATATTAATTTCATCCGGCGTCAGCAGTTTTGCTTCGTCAGCCGTGACGACGCCATTTTTAATGGCTGTTTTTAGTACACGTTCATGGTGTATGCCGCGGCCATCCTCTTCCACTTCAATGAAGACATGATTTCCGCTATGGAACGCGCGCAAGAAAATCGTACCGGTTTCTGGCTTGCCTGCTGCAATTCTCTCTTCCACCGTTTCGATTCCATGATCAACCGAGTTGCGCAATAGATGAACAAGCGGATCTCCAATTTCGTCGATAACCGTACGGTCAAGTTCCGTATCGGCTCCAGTAATAACAAGATCGATTTTTTTGTCTAGCGATTTAGCTAAATCTCTAATCATACGAGGGAAACGATTGAATACCGAATCCACAGGTACCATGCGAAGCTTAAGTACAATACTTTGAAGATCAGAGCTTACGCGTGCCATATGTTCCACAGTTTCAGTCAAATCACTGCGTTTGATTTCACTAGAAAGCTGTTCCAGCCTAACACGGTCAATAAGCAATTCGCTAAACAAGTTCATGAGCGTATCGAGCCTCTCAATGTCTACACGAATCGTCTTCGACACATTAGCTGGTGTGCTGGCAGCAGGTGCCGATCGAGCTTGTCCTTTTGCTGCTTCAACAGATGTAACTGCTGTTTCGGTTTGCGGCGCAGCCGTTTCAGCAACTTCGACAACCTCTACTGCCGCAGCTGCGTTAGATTGGCCAAGCACGGCTAATGACTCTGCATCCAAAGAAGTTACAACAGCGGATTCAATTTCTGAAATATTAAGCAGCTGCGCTTGAAGATCTTCCTGCTGCAAGCGTGAAATCGTAAATACCGTAAAAGTGAAATTGAATTTTTCTTGTTCAATGTCTTGAACGGATGGATCTGATTTAATAACTTCACCATTGCGCTCTAGCAAATCAAATACCATATAAGCACGAACGGCTTTTAGCAAGCAATTATCGCGAATAGCGATTTGAATATGAAAAACGTTATGTCCTGTTTCTATCGATTGAAGCAAAATCGAAGATTGAAACTCGTCAAGCAGCATCGCCCCTGATGCGCTTGATTCTGCAGCACTTGGTGCATTTGCCGCTACGGTTGGAGCCTGAATCGCTTTGCTTGCGCTATAATCACTTTTCAAGATGATTTGCAGCGATTCAACGATCGAGGTAACGTCCGCTTTCCCTGTACCGCCGTCCACAATATCCTGAACCATTGCTTCTAGCGCATCTAACCCTTTAAACAAAGTGTCAAAAATAAAGCTGTCCATTTTTAACTTGCTGTTGCGAACGAGGTCAAGCACATTTTCCATTTCATGCGTCAGCGCTGCTAAATCTTCAAAACCCATCGTAGCTGACATTCCTTTGAGCGTATGCGCTGAACGGAATATATTTTGAACGATACTAAGCTCCTCAGGCTCGCTTTCCAGACGAAGCAAATTTTCATTCAAGGATTGCAGGTGATCATTAGATTCATCGATAAACATCGATAAATAGGCATTCATATCCATTTCCTAGCACCTCCTGTTAGTATGGTGAAGCCATTCTAGCCTATCTATTTCATCACTGCTTGCTTCAGTTGCGATGCAATATGCTGCAGTGGCAATACTTTACTCACACATCCAGCTTCAACAGCCGTTCTCGGCATCCCATAAACGACACAGGTTTCTTCAGCTTCTGCTATGGTCGTTTCAATTCCACATTCGAATAACAGCTTCATTCCCTTCGCCCCATCGCTGCCCATGCCTGTCATTATGACCGCATGACGCTTCAGTTCGCGATATTCAGCCAAGGATTCAAACAATACATCTACAGAAGGACGATGTCCGTTTCGCTGCGGCTGTTCAGTGAGCGCAATCGAGTAGCTGGAAGCATCTTTGACAAGCTCCATATGATAGCCGCCAGGTGCGATATAGGCAACGCCAGCAACTACTTTCTCTCCCTGCTCTGCTTCTACGACATGAATCTCGCTAAAGCTATCTAGCCGCTGTGCCAACGATTTGGTGAACTTGGGAGGCATATGCTGAACAATAAGCACCGGTGCCGGGAAATCAGCTGGCAAAGAAGTGATTACCTCATGCAAAGCTCTAGGACCGCCTGTCGAAGTTCCAATGGCTACGATATGTTTAAAGGTAGAAGCTGTCTGGACTGTCTTTGCTTTTTTTGTTGAAGGTGGCTCAGAGAAATGAGATTTAGGTTCAGCCTGCGGTGCCTTTTCGACTGATTTGCGAGGTGCAATCTTAGATTTGGCATCGTTAGGCTTTGCTTCATCTTGCATATTGCTTGTAAGCTTATTATGTAAAGGGGGAACCGAGCGCTGTTGCCCTTGTTTATCTTCCGCTTTCTTGAACGGCAATTTGTTCCGATCTTTAGCAGGAGTAGACAAAGCTTCAAACGGCAGCTCCTCATGGTGTAAAATGTTGTTCGAAACTACTTCTTTTTTCGCTTTTGGCAAGCTGCTATCATCTGCTTTTGTTTCTTGTTTCTCGCTAATCGTAATTACTGGCTGATAACGCTTCGTTAATACTGCGATACGCAATTTCTCAAGCAGAACCTCTCCAACTTGGCGAATATCATTAGAAATCGTTGCTGAAGGTTTTCTAATGAAGTCGAATGCACCAAATTGCAGTGCTTTAATCGTTTCTCTTGTATTGTCTTCACTTATACCCGAGAGCATAATGACAGGAGTTGGATGATCCTTCATAATAATCTGCAATGCGTCAATTCCGTTCATTAACGGCATTTCAAGATCTAAGGTAACGACATCCGGTTTCCATTCACGCACCGCTTCAATGGCTTCATGACCGTTTTTAGCTGTGGCTACGATCTTGAACTGTGAATCCTGAATGATTAAATCACTAATGATCTTTCGCATAAATGCGGAATCATCTACAACTAGTACGCGATAAGGAACCATTCCATTTCCTCCTCACTTCCAAAGGATTATCTTGAGAGTCTGAACATTTTATGCAGAAATCCTTTGACACCGCCGTTAATTGCAGTATTCTGTGGTATTTCAAGAAATTGCTTTGCGATCCGGTCAATAGCAACGGATGCTTCGCTTCCAGGATAGGCTACAGTAAAGGGCACTTGACGCTTCACGGCTTTTGACACATTTGGGTCATCCGGCAAAATACCAAGATGAGGCAAATCGGATTGAAGAAACCTGTGTGCAACCATGCTAATTTTATCAGCGGTTTGTTTTCCTTCACGGAAATCAGCGGCTCGATTGACAATTAACTTGAAGTGAACATCAACCTCCATCGCTTTAACCATCTTAATTAAGGCGTAAGCATCTGTAATTGAAGTAGGTTCGGGCGTTGTCACAACGATTGTTTCTTGCGCTGCAGTTATAAATTTAACCGTTTCCTTCGATAGGCCTGCGCCAGTATCAAACAGTATCACATCATACCTGCCATGCAGCTTGCTAATCTCATCAGCGAAACGGTCAAGCTGCTCTGTAGACAAATCCATCAAATCTCTAAAACCAGATCCACCTGCAATAAAGTTCAGCCCTTCCGGACCTTCCTGCACGATTTCCCAAATTGTTTTCTCCTGCTTAAGCAGATGATACAAATTGTACGTGGACGAAACGCCCATAAGCACATCAATGTTGGCCATTCCGATATCTGCATCAAAAACGAGCACTTTTTTACCCAATCGTTGGAGCGCTAATGCAAAATTCAAGCTGAAATTCGACTTTCCAACTCCGCCCTTACCGCTCGTTACCGTCACTACACGAGTCGTGCGGCCTTCATCTTGAAGCTCCTGCTGCTTGACTAAATTACGTAATGCTTCAGCTTGATCCATCATAAACTATTGCTCCCGAGCAGCTGCTTAACGTATGAATCCACTTGAAACTTCTCGATATCGTCTGGAACGGTCTGACCACTCGCCATATAGGTAGGAAGCAATTCAAAATTCATAATTAGATTAAAAATTGCTCCGTAAACCGATGTTTCATCAAGCTTTGTAAACAACACTTTTCGAACGCCGTATTTGCAAAAATGATTGGCTACTGCTGACATATCCTTCGTCTTGCCAGTCATGCTAAGCACAAGCACCGTTTCGTTAGCCTCGGTCGTTTGAAGCAAGCTGTTGACCTCTGATACATGAAGCTCGCTGCGGAAGTTTCTCCCAGCTGTATCCATATAAATGAGCTCTCGTTCTTCAAGCTGCTTGAAAGCACGGGGCAAATCCATCTGCGAAAAAACGACCTCTAGCGGCACGTTCAAGATGTTGGCATAAGTTCTGAGTTGATCCACGGCTGCAATTCGGTAGGTGTCTGAAGTAATGAACCCCACTTTCCTGCCCTGCTTGATTGTTTGTTCAGCTGCAAGCTTCGCAATAGTCGTCGTCTTGCCAACTCCGGTTGGACCAACAAAATGAACCACTCTTACATGACTGCTAATACTGCTGCCACTATAGGGTTGCAGCCACTCTTGCAGCAGCTCTGCCGCATGCTCCCAAATTTGTTCCTTTGAAAAAACGATTTTTTCTTCGGATTCTTTGTCAGAAATAGCTTGTATCAAACGCTCGATCCACTGCAATTCCATTTCTTGTTCTAGCAAGTGTTCTCTCAGTGCAATCAAGTGCTCTGATATAGAAATTAGATTGTTTTGCTGTTTCGAGAGTTTTAACATGTATTCTCTTAAATCTCGAATCTCATCGATGATGAATTGTTCTCGTTCTATTTTGTCCTTCTGAAGCTCTGCAATCGGTACTGAAGAAACTGCTTGAACGCTTGGCGGCTCCATTACAGCCGTTGCTGTTCGCTGCGCCGTTTGCAAAATTTGCTCAACGACCGCATCCACTTGAGGATCCGGGTTTCGCTGAGGTTTTGCTTGGGGATTCGATTGATTCGCTTGATTCGATTCGATAGCGGCGATAACCTCCATCTTTTTCTTACGAAACATCCCCATAAAGCCGCCTACTTTAATTTCCTTCGTATTCAATATAACTGCATCTTTCCCAAGCTCGCTTCGAATCAGAGAGACAGCTTCTGGCAATGCACTGACGACATATCGTTTTACTCTCATAGATTCACCACCCCGACACTCTGAACTTCAATATTTGGTTCAAGCTCACTGTAAGAAAGAACGGGTACATCCTGCATCGTTCTCTCCACAATTTGTCTCAAATACATCCGAATGGTAGGTGATGCGAGTACAACAGGCTGTTGGCCAGCTTGAATCTGACGATTTACATGCTCATTGAGCTTCTGATAAATCTGTTGAGTGGAAACGGGATCTAGTGCAATATAGCTGCCTTGATCCGATTGCTGCACCGATTCAGCGATTTTTTTCTCAAGCTGCGGTCCTACTGTTATCACTCGTAACGTATCGCTACCAGATGAAAACTGCTGCGTAATTTGTCTTGATAGCGACTGACGTACATACTCTGTCAATATATCAGGGTCTTTCGTATAATTTCCATGATCCGCTAATGCTTCAAAGATGGTAACTAGATCTCGTATAGACACCTTTTCTCTTAGAAGCTTCGACAACACTTTTTGTACGTCACCAATAGTAAGAATAGACGGTATAAGTTCATCAATAAGCGCAGGATAAGACTCTTTTACATTTTCTACGAGCTGCTTCGTTTCTTGGCGTCCAATCAGCTCATGTGCATGTCGTTTAATAATCTCAGTTAAATGTGTAGCAACGACTGAAGGCGGGTCAACGACTGTATAGCCTGAAAGTTCGGCACGTTCCTTCATTTGCTCATCAATCCAAATTGCAGGCAATCCGAAGGCTGGCTCTGTTGTTTCAATACCAACGACCGAATCGTCCTCAAATCCAGGGCTCATGGCCAAATAATGATTAAGCAGCAAATCGCCGCGAGCGACAGTGTTGCCTTTAATTTTGATGACATACTCATTTGGCTTCAGTTGAATGTTATCCCTGATCCGAATGACTGGTACGACGAGCCCAAGCTCCAGTGCACATTGCCTGCGTATCATGATGATTCGATCAAGCAAATCTCCTCCCTGTTGCGTATCCGCAAGCGGGATAAGACCATAACCAAACTCAAATTCAATCGGATCGACCTGCAAGAGGCTAATTACACTCTCTGGACTGCGAACCTCTTCAATTTGCTGTTCTTCGACAAGCATTTCCTCTTGCTCTTGTTGCTTATGTATAGCTTTCTGCATATACCAGCCGCCAAAGGCCAGCATAATAGCGAATGGCCAAGTTCTTAATGGACCGATTGGTGTAAGGCCTAGCAAAGCGATTGTTCCAGCTGCAATAAATAGCAGCTTCGGGTATTTGAATAGCTGAGCGGTTACATCCTCTGCCAAGTTCCCCTCTGATGCCGCTCTAGTTACGATAAGGCCAGCAGCTGTGGAAATAAGCAATGCAGGTATTTGACTGACGAGACCATCACCAATCGTAAGGATCGAGAACGTTGAAAGCGACTCGCCAAAGCTCAAGCCATGAATCGCCATACCAATGATAAATCCGCCAACTAAGTTGATGACTAGAATGATAATGGAAGCAATTGCATCACCCTTTACAAACTTGCTGGCACCATCCATTGCCCCGTAAAAGTCCGCTTCACGTTCAATTTTGGAACGACGTGCTTTTGCTTGATGTTCATTAATCAAACCAGCATTCAAATCTGCATCAATACTCATTTGTTTACCTGGCATCGCGTCGAGCGTGAATCGTGCTGCAACTTCCGCTACCCGTTCAGAACCTTTCGTAATAACGATGAACTGCACGACTACGAGAATTAGGAAGACGATAAATCCAATTGCAATTTCTCCACCGCCAACCCAGCTGCCAAACGTAGCTACGACTTCCCCTGCTTCCGCATGTGACAAAATATTTCTAGTAGTAGAAACGTTCAGCGCAAGTCGGAATAAGGTAGTGATTAGTAGAATTGCCGGAAATATAGAGAAATCAAGAGCTTCCTTTGTATTCATTGCAATAAGTAATATCATCAATGCTATCGAAATGTTTAAAATGATGAGTATATCGAGTAGTAGGACTGGGATCGGGATTATCATCATGAGTACAATTCCAATTACGCCAAATAGTATTACAAAGTCCTTTGCTTTCATGACGCCTCCACCTCCCGTAGTGTTATGATTTCAATCGGCCTTTCATCTTATATACATATGCGAGCACCTCAGCCACAGCTTGGAACAGATCTGGAGGTATGACATCCCCAATCTCCGCTCGTTCATAAAGCGCTCTGGCAAGCGGTTTATTTTCCATTGTCACAACACCGTTTTCTTTCGCTATTTCTCTAATGCGAAGCGCGACATGATCCATACCTTTGGCGATGATTCTTGGCGCTTCCATTTTGGTTGCATCATATTTCAATGCAATAGCGAAGTGTGTAGGGTTGGTAATGATGACATCCGCTTTAGGAACCTCTTGCATCATACGCTGCATGGCCATTTTGCGTTGACGCTCACGAATGCGGCTCTTAATGATCGGGTCACCTTCAGATTTTTTGTATTCATCCTTAATATCCTGCTTAGACATTCTCAAACTTTTGTTATGCTCATAACGCTGATAGAAAAAATCTGCTAATGCGAGTACGGCGAGCACCACACCAATTTCTATACCTAGTTTTATCGTTAAACCAGCGGTAAAACTAAATATTTGTTGGATTGGCAAGCTAGCAAGCACTAATATACGGTTCCATTCTTTGGATATGGTCATATATACGAGAACTGCTACAATAAGCAGTTTTAAAACACTTTTCAAAAATTCGACTACTGTTTTAGCTGAAAAAATTTGCTTAAAGCCGTTGATCGGGTTCAATTTGCTTAATTTCATTTTTAGAGGATCACCGGTTAGCAAAAAACCGTACTGTACAACGTTGCCGAGGACACCGACAAGAACGGTTACCGCAAAGATTGGCAGTAAGATTAGCAGCATTTCAATTGCCACATCATTGAAGAGCGACATAATGTTGCCTGTCGTAACTTCCATCAACAGCCAGTCTTCAAACAGATTGCCGAAGAGCATCATGATATGTGTCTTGAAATAATTGCCCATCATAATGAAGCTCATAAAAACAAAAATTAATATTAATGAACCCGGTAAATCAGCCGATCTCGCAATTTGACCCTTTTTTCTTGCTTCATCCTTTTTCTTCGGAGTTGCTTCCTCAGTCTTCTCTTGACTGAAAAGCTGCAAATCAAGCTCTAGACGGTAATTTCGCATGGGAAGCTTCCTCCTATTTCACGTCAGGCGGCGGTCCTTGCACGATACCGAATAACTGCTCCAAAGCATCAAACATGATGGAAAACAATCTTTCGAATATGCCAGCAAGACTTGGCATTAACAACACTAGCAAAATCATGCCTATAATTAGCTTTAGAGGTATCCCAATTACAAAAACATTGAACTGAGGAGCGGTTTTGGTTAAGAAGCCTAATCCAACATCCGTCAGAAACATCGCTACTACTAACGGCGCTGACACTTGAATGGCCAGCAAAAACGTGTTTGCGAATGTTCTTGTTAAAAAATCAGTAATGCTGCCGCTCATTATTCGGCTAAATAAATCATTGGACAAAGGCATCCATTCGTAACTGTCCATAAGGCCTGTTAATAAAAAATGATGACCGTTCATCATTAAGAAAACAACTAAGATCATCATGTATTTAAAATTGCCGAGCAATGGGGCTGACGTACCTGTATGGGGATCTACGATATTTGCCATTGCAAAACCAACCTGCAAATCCATTAAGGCTCCCGCGGTCTGAACGACCGTGAAGAACAAGTAGACTACATACCCAAGCAGTACGCCGACCAATATTTCTCGAACCAGAACCAAAATATATTCAGCGTCCGGAACCATCGTCTGCTTCACACCGTACGTTAAGAAAACGATAAACGAGATAAAAAATCCGAGCCCAATTTTAAAAACATTCGGCACGCCTCGCGACGAAAAAACAGGCGCTACGACGAAAAACGCAGTTATTCGACAAAAGATTAACAAAAAAATAGGGAAACCCTGTACGATCGCGTTCATACACTCACAACCTAACCGATGTAATTATGAAGATTGTTCAGCAGATTGTAAGTGAAGTCGATAACCGTATTTAGAATCCATGGGCCAAAAATAATGATGGACACGAAAACCGCTACAATTTTCGGAACAAATGCCAGCGTCTGCTCCTGAATCTGTGTTGTTGCTTGAAATATGCTGACTAGTAACCCTACGACCAAAGCAAGAACGAGCATTGGTGCACTGGCTTTCAAAACAACGAATACGGCCTGGCTGGCCAACCCGATTATGAAATCAGTACTCATCAAAAGTCCCTCCCTGCTAGTATCACGTGTTGAAACTTAATAACAAAGATTTTACGATCAAATACCATCCATCTACTAATACAAATAGCAATATCTTAAACGGCAAGGAAATCATAACAGGAGGCAGCATCATCATCCCCATTGCCATCAATGTGCTTGCGACAATCATATCGATGACTAGAAACGGAATGAATATCATAAATCCCATTATAAAAGCTGTTTTCAACTCGCTTATGGCGTATGCAGGTATTAGTACTGTGATCGGAATCTCTTCAAATGAAGCCGGCTTCTCTGTTTTCGTATAATTCATAAAAAGCATTAAGTCCTTTTCCCTCGTATGAGAGAACATAAACTTCTTCATCGGAACGGAGGCTTCCTTAAAAGCTTCTGTTTGAGAGATTTGACCTTTTAAATAGGGCTGCAATGCAACATCATTTACTTGAGAGAACGTTGGAGCCATGATAAAGAAGGTAAGGAACATTGCCAGTCCAATCAATACTTGATTGGGCGGCATTTGCTGTGTTCCAAGCGATGTTCTTACAAAGCCTAGAACGATAACGATCCTAGTAAAGCTTGTCATTAGTACCATAATCGCTGGCGCGATACTTAGTACTGTAATTAATAGAAGAATGGATAATGCGCTAGTATCGGGCGTGTCACCGCTTCCGTTGCCAATATTGATGGATACGTCGGGTAACGGCTCCGCAAATGCTTGATTATGTAATAACATCGCAAGCAATTGAACAACAACGATTGATATCCACCACTTATTTTTCATCATCCATCAACCGTTCATTTGATTTAGATTCATGCAATAACGATTCCAATTGCTGCTTGCGGTCAGCTTGCTGACTAAGCTTATTTTGCAACAAATCCTGAAAGGAAGACGTCTTGTTCCACTGCTCGTTCGTAGGATCAGAGCCATTCGGATTGTTGCGATCTTTGAACTTCTTAAGTATTTGTGAGACTAAATCCTTTGACCAAGCCGATTCCTGTTGACGCTCCAGTGCTGAAATAACAGCACTTGCTTGCTCAGGATCATCTAGCTTGTCAATTAGAGTTATGTTCTCGCCGACGCCAACGATATAAATCCGACCTGCAATCTCGACGACCTGTAACGAGTTATTCTGTCCTAGCGCAATACCGCCGAGTGAACGAAGCGATCGATTCGTTCCCCACATGCGATTGCGCTGCGACAACCATTTAATGACTAAAATAATTAATACGATAACGATGGCAAGCGATACGATAACCCAAATCATGTTGCCCGCAAGATCATTTGTTCCGGTAAACATCATTTGTCCTTCATCGTTTGCGCTGCTGCCGCCTTGTGCCGCAGCAGCCGCAAATTGTGGCCCAATCGCCATCCCAAGAGCAGACACCATTGAAATGCGCGAAGCTATGTTAAACATAATGTCTAACCGTTATCCGAGTGTTTTCTTGATCGCTTCAATTACACGATCAGCTTGGAACGGTTTGACGATGAAATCCTTTGCGCCTGCTTGAATCGCATCAATTACCATTGCTTGCTGACCCATTGCTGAACACATAATTACTTTAGCATTGCTATCAATTTTTTTAATTTCTTTCAGAGCGGAGATTCCGTCCATCTCAGGCATCGTAATATCCATTGTTGTCAAATCAGGTTTCAATTCCTTGTACTTCTCAACTGCTTGTGCGCCGTCTTGGGCTTCACCGACGACTTCGTAGCCGTTCTTTGATAAAATGTCACGAATCATCATGCGCATGAAAGCTGCGTCGTCTACGATAAGAATGCGGTTTGCCATCTTTTTATCCTCCTAGGATGCTATTGTAATTTTTGAATGCGGTCCCATTGGCTTACGATATCCGTTACACGAACACCAAAGTTTTCATCTATGACAACAACCTCGCCTTTTGCGATCAGCTTGTTATTCACTAGGATGTCGACTGGTTCGCCAGCTAGCTTGTCCAGCTCAATAATAGAACCTTGCGACAGCTCCAAAATATCTTTTATCTGCTTTTGGGTCCTTCCTAATTCTACCGTGACCTTAAGCGGTATGTCGAGAAGTAAATTGAGGTTTGTCTCATCTGGCTGAATAATTGGCGCATTGCCAAAATTAGCAAATTGCACAGGCTGTACATTAACATTTCGACTAGCTGCATGACCATATGTATGAGGCCCCGGCGGCTGCATCGACATGTCGTAGCCAGCTGCAGGTGTTTGATACGGCATAGAAGGCATTTGAGGCGCCTGTGAAGCCATATTCATTTGCGGCGGCACAGCGTTCAAATGAGCTGCTGCAGCCGTTTCTTGCATTGCCATAGCTTGTTGTGCTGCCGGCGCTGCTGCAGCCGTTTGAGGCGCTGGAACAGCAGGCTGAGCTGGCTGATCATCTACCACTCCCATTAATATATCAACCATTTGTTTCGCAAACGGAATGGGCAGCAGCTGCATGATTGTTGAATCTATGAGATCTCCAATCGTAAGCCGGAATGATATTTTTATAAACATATCTACCGGTGGCAAATGCTCCATGCCATCACCGTTATTAACATCTAGAATGTCAATGCCCGGCGGCGAAATATTGACAAAACGATTAAATATCGTTGACATCGACGTAGCAGATGATCCCATCATTTGATTCATCGCTTCTTGAACTGCACTAATGTGAATTTCATTAAGCTCTTCTACAGTGATGTTGGTGCCTTCACCGCCAAGCATCAAATCAGCAATGATTTGGGCATCTTTTGTTTTTATGACAAGTGAATTAATGCCTTGAAAGCCGTCTACGTATTGCACGCTAACTGCAACATGAGGCTTAGGGAAAATGTCAGCAAGCTCATCTTTTCTTACAATAGTAACTTGTGGTGTAGTAATATCTACTTTCTTGCCAAGCAACGTTGACAATGCTGTTGCCGCGCTGCCAAATGTTATGTTTCCAATTTCACCCAGAGCAGACTGTTCCATATCGGATAAAAAGTCTGAAAGTTGTGTTCCGACTTCAGTGTGCTGCTCCGGTTCCGGCTCACTGGAGGATTGACGTAGCAATGCATCAATTTCCTCTTGTGACAAATAGTCCTTACTCGTCATAATCTTCTTCCACTCCTTCAGTGACAATCTCATCTACTTGAACAGCTAGCCGATCCTTAACAGAGCCTGCACTGCCAATGAATTTAAGCTTGTCTCCAACTTTAATGTTGAGACCATCATTAACTGATTTATTCAATGAAATAACATCACCAATATTCAGTCCTAGAAACTCTTGAATGGTTAGCGACGACTCGCCAAGCTCAGCTACGATAGGAAGCTTCGCTTTATTTACTCGCTGCTCCAATATTTCAACTTCCTCTGGCGCGCGAGCTTTCTTTTGCGATACAAACCAGTGATGAACAGACAGCCTGGACATAATCGGTTCAATAACGACATGCGGAATACAAAGGTTAATCATACCCGTCGTATCGCCGATTTTGGTGCTGAATGAAATGAGAGCGATCGTTTCATTGGGCGATACAATTTGCATGAACTGCGGGTTCGTTTCCAATGCTTCCAGCCTAGGAGAAATATCGATTACTGTTTTCCAAGCCTCCTGCAAGCCTTCAAACGTTCGACTGAAAATTTTCTCCATAATAATGGTTTCAATTTCAGTTAAGTTGTTGATTTTGGATGGCGCTATGCCTTGTCCGCCTAACATTCGATCCAGCATTGCGTACGCTACGTTTGGATGAACTTCAAGCACCATACGACCTTCCAGCGGCTCCGCTTCAAAAATGTTCAATATCGTCATCTTTGGTATCGAACGAATAAATTCATCGTAAGGCAATTGCTCGACCTGCACGACATTAATTTGAACAAATGTGCGAAGTTGTGCTGAGAAATAGGTTGTCAAATACCGTGCGAAGTTTTCATGAATCCGCGTCAAACTTCTAATATGATCCTTCGAAAAACGTACGGCGCGTTTGAAATTATACACACTGACTTTACGCGTCGTTTCTTCCTTCTTTAAATCCTCTGCATCCATTTCACCGGAATCCAAGGCAGCTAGTAGCGCATCAATTTCATTTTGCGATAAAACATCAACCAAATATCTCACCTCCTTCGAGGAATGTCTGCGTAGTCAGTTAAAGTGGAGCAAGTGTAAAGTCTGTGATTTCTACCTTAATCAACTTACCTTTAGGAATAATAGGATTGATTAAGTTGAGAAGCTTCGACTCAAGTGCGTCTTCACCTTGAGAACCCTGCAGCTCATCTGCTGTCATATCAGCAATAACACGGTTAATAATTGGGCGAACTTCAATCTCAAGCAGTTTATCAAAATCTTCTTTTGTTTTCTTCTTGTCGAGCTGGAAAGCAAAACTCAAAATAACGACATATTCACGATCTTTCAGATTTCTTCTGAATTCCTTTAATTCAGAAGTTACGGCCACACGCTCATCAGCCGATAAAGCTTTAACCTCAATCGTTTTTGTCTCCGTCGCCTGCTCCTTAGGGTCAGTAAAAAACGACTTGAACAAGATGATTGAAACAATGGCGATTAAAGTTATGGATAACAAAATCGTAATTAACCAAGGTAGCATTTTCTTCATGACGATGGACCCTCCGTTTGCTCACTCTTTTGGGCCGCCGCAATAAGGCCAATTGTGCGAAGATACTGCCCATTAAGCTGCAACAGTTCCGTTGTTTTTTCTTTTACAACCAGCTTCTTGCCCGTCGTAAGTGTAATCACCGTATCCGCTGATTCTTCAATCATTTCAATTAATAAAGCATTTATTGTGACCTTTGTTCCGTTCAACCGCGTTACGGTAATCATCAGTTGCCCCCTCACACCTAGGGGAGGCGTTAAGCCTCCCGCTCGTTATGACTTACTTATCGTTTTAGATTAACTACCTCTTGCAAAATTTCATCAGAAGTTGTGATAATACGTGAATTCGCTTGGAAACCACGTTGTGCAACGATCATTTCTGTAAATTCAGCAGTTAAGTCAACGTTAGACATTTCCAGCTGACCGGCAATGATTGCGCCTGTACCGAATTCAGGATCAGTCGCGAACGTCATGAAATCCTCAATAGAAGCATCCGGATTAGCATTCGCTGTAACACGGTACATATTGCCGCCCAGTTTCTCAAGACCACTTGGATTTACAACTTTGGCTACGCCAAGCTGTGCAACGGCTTCCGTACCATCCGCTGTTACACCCATGATCGTTCCGTCTTGACCAATGGAAAACGCCGTAATTGCTTCATCAAGTACGATAGGCTCTTGATCAACGCTTAGTACGAAATAGCCATCGCCTGTAACAAGCTGTCTATTTGAATCAAGCGTAAAGTTGCCCGCACGTGTTAAAAGCATTTCAGAATCTTCGCTCGCTCTAACTACGAAAAATCCGTCTCCGTCAATACGAAGGTCTGTCGGTTGGTTCGTTGTCATTGCGCTTCCTGCGGTATGTACGGTATCGATAGAGCCGATAGACACGCCGAGTCCGATTTGTTTTGCGTTAACGCCGCCGCGTACGCCTTCCTCAGGTGCGGTAACGCCCGCAACCGTTTGGCTCAAAATATCTTTGAACATGACGCGACCTGCTTTAAAGCCAACCGTGTTCACGTTCGCAATATTGTTACCAATAACGTCTAGCTTTGTTTGGAAGCCGCGCATACCGGACACGCCCGAATACATCGATCTTAGCATTTTCGTAATTCCTCCTAGGGAATGGATTAAAATCTTATGGGCTTCAAAAAAATGTTAGCACTATCATAAACTGCTTCAATCGGTCCACAGCTTGAGGCTCCCTGATAGGTCCAGCCTTACGATAATATAATAGCGCTGTCTATTTGCGTAAATACGTTGCTTCGCATTTGCGCGCCATCCATTGCAGTCACAACTGTACGGCTTGGGACATTCACAATCATGGCAATGTCTCGGAAAACGATTAATGAATCCTGAGCGCCTTTGGATGCAGCCTCTTCGACCGCATTCATTATTTTGGTTAATGACTCTGGTTGCAAGTTAATGCCTCGCTGCTGCATTCTAACCTCGGCATGATGGCTAAACTTTAAAACCTTGCCATTAAGTATTTCTTGAAATTCAGATGGCTGAGCTGAACGGTTGGCAACTGTCTTGCTAGGCGTTGTTTCCGAGATAGAGTTGACATAATCAAGAGCAATCTCGGCTCCGCCTACCCTTGCATAAAGGAGACCATCCTTCGAGATAATGGAATCAACTACGCCTTTGGCGGTCTTGATTGCACCAGCATCATCATATTCATTCCATTCAATCGTTTTACCGATTAAGCTGGATGCTGAACCAATGTTTTGACGCATTAAAGATAGCTCGGTGGACATATTCATCAGCTGCTCTACTGAAGTAAATTGCGCCATCTGAGCGATGAACTCTTTATCCTGAAGCGGCTGCATAGGATCCTGGTTGCGAAGCTGCGTAACTAGAATACTTAGAAATTGATCTTTTCCAAGCGTATCCGTGTTTTTTTTGTTTGCTGCAGCTTGTACATTCTCTTTGCTGTAATTCGGCCAAACTACGCGAGTAGAAACGCTATCTGCCATTTCCGATCACCTCCGATCTCTCTAACCCTCTACTAACTCCACTACGCTTTAACGTTTATGCCTCTGCCAAATCCAAGACCCTGAATTGTCGCTTGTTGAACCATTTCGGTTTCAAATTGAGACTCATTCACAGTTTCGTCAGTGTTCACAGCATTACGATTGGATGACTGCTGCTGATTGCTTCCTTGTCCATGCTGCTGTTGAAACAGCTGCGCAGCTGATTGACCTTGCGAAACCTCAAGCTTATCTACCATAAGGCCTTGTGCTTGAAGCGCTGACCGCAGTTGAGCCATTTGATTATCCAGCATGTCCTTGGCCATTGCCGTATCCGTTTGGAAGATCGCGGTTAGAAGTCCATTTTGCATCGTTATTTTAACGTCTACTTGCCCTAAATGCTCAGGGTATAACATGAGCTTCGCTTCTGAAACGCCATTCAATGTTGTAAGATCAAATTTTTGTACGATCATACCTGTCATGGATTGGGCAAATTCATCAGCGACAACAAATGAAGTAGCTGCTGCTGCATTAGCAACAAGTGAAGTAAACGTCCGCATTGTATCCGGATTGTTTGTTCCAAGCTGCATTTGCGGAATCAATTCAATTGAAGAGTCAGATACATCTGATGCGATTGCCTGCTCCACACCCTGAACTGCAGTTGTTAATAATGCAGGATGGGCGGTTTGCTGTGACAGTCGTTGCAATAGCGTACTAACGTCAGCTTGCTGTACATTTTGAGCCGTAAACAGTTGTTGTGTAAAAGCGGTCGATTTCGTATGAGTCTTAGTCGTATCCACCGGCTCGCCTTCCAAAATCGCTGTTAACGCCTTAAGCTGTTGTGCAACCAAAACCGTTGGCTCTTGCTGTCCAACCAATTTTGTTGTTCCCTGCTGCAGCATCACTTGCATTTGCAGCAACGTATCCTGCAGGCTTGATTTGATATTTACTGCATTTTTCCCCTCTAATGAAATAGAGGAATCTTCCTCACCGCTAGTCGGTTGACCAATCGGTTGCTGAATGACAGGCACTGGAATGCCAAGCAGAGCAAGCAAAGCATTCATTTGATCAAGCACGTCTTCCAACTGTTGGAGCTGCTGATCATCTTCAAGAGGAGCCTTGCCGTCTTCACCATTAGTTGCATCCAATTGCGCTAGCAAACCATCGATGATTGACATGAGGTCAGATAATGTTGGTGCTGCAGCAGCGCCATCCACCCCTACCATAGCTTCCTTAGATACGTTTGCAACTAAAGGTGCAGCTTGCGTCTGACTGCTGCTGCCAGCAGTTTCACTATTAATTTGCTGCACTAACGTTTTCTGAAACGCTGCTCCGCTTGTATTGCCGCTTGCTTGTCCCGTTGTTGTACCTTGTGCTTGCGGTTGTACTACAGCAACTTGTGAAATGTTCATTTCCATTTTTCTCACCTCCTTTCAAATAGAGGGAAAACATTAGGTCAGACATTAACTTCCTGTCATTAATTTAGCTACAATTTTCGCTGTAGTCGTTTCATTAATTCCAGACATTTCCGCAATAATGGCTGATCTTGTTTGATTATCCACCGCATTTAAAATCCGAAGCACTTTGCTTGGACTCACATCTATCATTTTGATAAGAAGCTCTGCAGCGCTCTTTGCATTCATAGCTGTAAACGTTGCACTTAATTGCTCTTGATCAAGAACAGAGGTAGCAGGCTTCGTAGTTGGCGATTTCTGCGAATCAAGTCTTGCTTGAAGCGCGGCAATTTGCAAATCCTTTGCCTGCACGTTATCCTTCAGCTTCATCGCTGCATCAGCTGCCGTCTGAGGATTCATCTTCTCCATAATGCGCACTCGATCGTCAGGCCGCATATTTGCAAATACGAGTACCATTTCATCTAAAGTCATACTTTGCAAGATTGGAGCAGCTTTACTTGGCGTAATTTTGGAAAACATGCTTGCCAGCTCTTGAATTTTCGCTTGATACTGCTCATCCTCAAGCAATTGATCATCGTTTACACCTTTAAGCTGGATGTTATCACTTTCCAAGTCCTTTACTTCTTGCTCAAGCGTCGCTTTCGTTTGATTCGCAGCTGCCAGTTCGCTTTCAATTGCAGTAAGCTGTGTTTGCAAATCTGCAATTTTTGCTGACATATTCGCTGTCTTCAAAGCATCATCATTTCCAGGCCCGCCTGCAACCTTTGGCTCGGGAAGCACGTCTTTTAGAAAGGGAACTGAGTTTCCGGCTTCCAGCATTTTATTGCGGAAATCAATATTGAACAAGGTGTACAAAACACCGAGCAATACAATTGCGAATAAAATTGGTGTCATCAAAAACATAATTCTCTCTAGCGTGCTATAGCCTTGCTTTTCATTATCCATACCCGCCAATTCCACTCACTCCCTCTAGCCGGTGTCACGCATCACTTTATGGGGTTGGTATCATGAAACGGACGCTTGCCATCTCATCTAGTTCGTTCTGCTCTTTGATTTGCATCGCATACTGGAACCGATCACGCGCATGATCTTTTGCTTTAAGCCACACTTTCTCATCTTTCATCTTGTCTGAGAGCTTAAGTCGGCTTTGCTCAACCGCCTTCTGTGCATGCAACACATCTTTCAATTTGCTTGTAATGCAAGTGACCAAATAGTCCAAATATTGCTGAATTACTTGAAGCTCAGATAAAGGAACAGCAGTCTGTGAAGATTCAAGCAGCTTGCTTTCCCATTCTTGCTGCTTCGCACGCAATTGCTCTAACGACAATTCTTCAGCCGCTAGAGCACCAATGGCCGATGAAAGAATCCATTCCGCCTGTGTTTTTTCACTAGATTTTAAATCAACAACCTTTTGAAAAGTATAACGAAACGATGCCATCTCGTGATTCAACTCCTGTAGAAGTCATTAATTAAACGACTTTGCGCTTCCTCTAAGCTCACCTTTTCATTGGTCTTTTGCTTTGTGTAGCTTTGAATCGGTTCAATAAATTCTAGCGCCATATCA
The DNA here is from genome assembly GCF_056398745.1 of Paenibacillus sp. 01T424. Taxonomy (NCBI): domain Bacteria; kingdom Bacillati; phylum Bacillota; class Bacilli; order Caryophanales; family Paenibacillaceae; genus Paenibacillus; species Paenibacillus sp. 01T424. Next base: position 100,644 of record NZ_JBFTPZ010000027.1, read on the forward strand.
ATTTCTACATTTGATCCTCGTTGGTACGCCCCTATATTGATCAGGTCTTCCGAATCTTTATATGTAGCTAGCATTTTTTTTAGTTCATTCGCCGCATCTTGCTGTTCTTCTGTGACAATTTCCTTCATAACACGGCTGACAGAAGCTAAAACATCGATGGCAGGAAAATGACCCTTATGCGCTAGCTGACGACTTAAAACGATATGACCATCCAATATTCCGCGGACAGCATCCGCGATAGGTTCATTCATATCGTCACCATCAACAAGAACGGTGTAGAAGGCGGTTATTGAGCCTGTTGGCCCTGTCCCTGCACGTTCTAAAAGCTTTGGCAGTGCAGCGAATACAGAAGGTGTGTAACCTCTAGTAGCAGGCGGTTCACCAATAGCCAGACCTACTTCACGAAGAGCCATTGCATACCTTGTAACGGAATCCATCATCAACATAACGTCCAGACCGCGATCACGGAAATATTCAGCAATGGATGTCGCAATTAATGCGCCCTTCATGCGAATGAGTGCTGGTTGATCTGAAGTTGCAACAATAACGACCGAACGGGACAAACCTTCTGGGCCAAGATCCTTCTCGATAAATTCAAGCACTTCACGACCACGCTCGCCGATCAACGCAATTACGTTAACATCAGCTGAAGTATTGCGAGCAATCATACCAAGCAGTGTACTTTTCCCTACACCGGATCCGGCGAATATGCCTACACGCTGACCACGCCCGACGGTAAGAAGCCCATCGATCGCTCTTACACCGATACCGAGTGGTTCAACGACGCGCGGCCGTTTAAGCGGATTGCTTGGTTCATTATAAGTAGAATAATGCGGCATACGCCTTGGCAAAAATGAACCATCCAGCGGGTTTCCAAGTCCATCGAGTACTTTACCGAGCAGCTCTGATCCGACTTGAACAGTCAAAGGTTTGCCTGTACCTACAACATCACAGCCCGGGCTAATGGACTGAAGATCACCGAGAGGCATTAATATTACTTTATTATCACGAAAACCAACGACCTCTGCCTTGATAGGCTTTGCGCCTTTGGAAGGATAAATAAAGCAAACATCGCCAATGCTCGCATCAGGTCCTTCTGACTCCACGGTTAGGCCGATGACCTGAGTAACTTTGCCATTGACCCGAACGGGATCAAGCGGCTGCAAATGCTCGATATACTTAAGCACATCTAGATTATTCACTATCATAGGTTTGACCTCGTTCTTCGCCGCTATGATGAGCAAGATGTATTAATTCTTTTTTGATCTCAGCAAGCTGCGTGTCAATTCGAGCGTCTATGCTGCCAAATGAAGAGCGAATAACACAACCGTTGTCTTTAACCGTCGAGTCAGGCAAAATTTGCAATTCCGCTTGAGAATCGATGGCCATATGAAGCTCTTCTCTAGCTGCTTGCACGAATGCAAGCTGCCCAGGTGCAACACATAGAGTAATAACTCCTTGCTCTCTGCGTCTAGACAATGATTTGCGAATGAGCTCGATTGCCATTTCAGGAGCCGTTGATAGCTGCTGCCCAATAATTTTTTCGGCAATCGCACAGCTTAGTTCAACAAGAAAGGGTTCTGCTTCCTGAATGATTTGTTCTCTCATTTGAAATGCAGTTTTTAGCACATCCGATGCTTCAGCCAGCTTTTGCTCCCAGATCTCACGCATTTCCTTTTCGGATTGCGCGGCTCCTTCGGCATAACCAAGCTCATAGCCTGATTGCCTGGATGCTTCTGATGCTGATTCATCTTCTGTACGTTTTTCGAGCCACCATACATCGATTTGCTGCTGTGTATCAGCAAGAAGCTTTTCACTTTCTTCTGCTGCATCACGCAGTCTCTCTTCTGCATATAGCTGAGCATCATTTAATATTTGATCTCGCAAAGTTATCGTTTCTTCATCAGGAACGGGTTCCATATCCTCTTCCTGATCCAGCGATTCATTGATTTCAAGATTCCGTTGATGCAGCCATTCGAGCTGCTTCAATTGATCAAGAGTAATCACACTCGAAGATTTGATCAAATTAGACAATGATATCGTCTCCTCCACCACGGGCGATGATGATTTCACCTGACTCTTCTAATCTGCGAATCGTAGCAACAATGCGTGTTTGCGCTTCTTCAACATCACGAAGCCGCACTGGTCCCATAAATTCCATTTCTTCTTTGAATGTTTCGGCCATACGCTTCGACATATTGCGGAAGATCGCTTCTCTAACTTCTTCACTTGCCACTTTAAGCGCAAGCTGAAGATCGGAATTCTCGATATCGCGAATGATTCGTTGAATGGAGCGATTGTCGATATTGACAATGTCCTCGAACACGAACATCCGTTTTTTGATTTCTTCTGCAAGCTCTGGATCTTGAATTTCAAGCGCGTCGAGAATGGTACGCTCCGTCCCGCGATCGACACCGTTCAATATTTGAACGATAGAGTCGATACCGCCAGCATTCGTGTAATCCTGGGTAACGGTTGCGGACAGTTTTTGCTCAAGCACTCTTTCTACCTGCGAAATGACTTCTGGCGATGTGCTATCCATCAGAGCAATTCGCCTCGCAACCTCTGCTTGTTTCTCTTGCGGCAGCGATGAAAGAATGTGCGAAGACTGCTCCGATTGCAAATACGATAATACCAAAGCAATCGTTTGCGAGTTCTCATTTTGAATAAAGTTCAAAATTTGTGTAGGCTCCGCTTTTCTAGCGAAGTCAAATGGTCTTACTTGAAGCGTTGCCGTTAACCGGTTAATAACTTCAAGAGCTTTTTGTTCACCAAGCGCTTTCTCCAAAATGTCTTTGGCATAAGAAATGCCGCCTTGCGTGATATACTCTTGAGCCATACAGATTTGGTGGAACTCGCTTAAAATCGTTTCACGATCACTACTGTCCACTTTACGGACATTTGCGATTTCAAGTGTTAGCTGTTCAATTTCTTCATCTCTTAAATGCTTGAATATTTGAGAGGATACATCAGGTCCAAGCGTAATAAGTAAAATGGCAGCTTTCTGTCGACCAGATAATCCTTGCATTGATTTTGACACATGAACCACCTCTATTCATCCACAAGCCATGTGCGAAGAAGGTTAACGAACTCATCCGGTTTTCGTTTGGCAAGTGTTTCAAGATTTTTTCTAGCCTGACTGTCGTTGTTGACACTTTCCAAATCAAGAGTTGGATATTCCACTTTAGCTGGAGCAACCAATTCGATTTCTTCCTCGGCAACCTTCTTGCGTCTGCGTGCTAACATGTAGATGAGTCCGCCAATGATAGCAAGAGCAGCAACACCAATTCCGATAATCCAAGGTGTTGATAGTAGGCTCGATTCCTTAGCAGAACTGCTTCCAGAAAATGTTCTTGCAATAAGAGCAACTTTTTTCTCTATCAATGCGTCATTGGTTACATCTTGACCAGAATCAGCTAGTTGTGCGCGCACCAATGCAGTCAAATATGTCATAATGGCCGTTCTGCTTGCTTCATCATTCATTTGTGACTGTTCGATGCCGATACTAATAGAAAGGTCTTTTAAAACAAAAGGTCCGGATTCGATGTTGTTGTTGATTCGAGTCACATCATAATTCCGAATGGTCGAGTTCGATTCTGAAGAATTGCTGCCCGTCGCAGCCGCTTCGTAGCCTGGTACGTCAGTTTCTCCAGTTCCAGCAACACCGCCAGCGTCTCCTGAATTGCCAGTCGAAGTACTGTTATTCAGCTGTTCACTAATGATAATGCCGTTATTGTTGTTATTGTCTAGCGGCTTCACAACAGATTCCTGCGATGTCTTCTTATCGAAGTTCATGCTGCTAGAAACTTGAACGACTAAATTATCAGCTCCAACGATTGTTCCTAGAAACTGCTGGATATTTTTCTTGAGCTCAGCCTCATATTTGCGCTGAATGACGAATTGGGACTCAACCGCATCTGAATTATTAGCTATTCCGCCAGCAACATCAGAGTAGATTAATTCGCCTTGAGGACTTGAGATCGTAATATCCTTAATTGCCAAATCCGGAACCGCTGTTTTTACCAGGTTGTAATAGCCGTCGATTTCCTTCTGACTTGGACGATAGCCAGACACGAATTTCATCATAATCGATGCTGATGCTTGCTCCGCGTCTTCTGCAGATAGAAATACACTTTCTTTTGGCAAGTTAACCAAAACCTTCGAACTGTCCACACCTTGCATCGCATTCAGCAACTGTTGAACTTCACCGTTCAAAGCATTCAAATATTTTACATTGAATTCATTTTCGGTTGTGCCAAACTGGCTTGAGCTTGCATTAAATGCTTCAAAACCAATGGAACCGTTTTGAACTAAACCTTGAGAACCTACATCTACTTTTATTCGTGCTGCATCTGTGCTCGGTACTGAAATGCTTTTCCCATTGTTGCTGAGCTGGTAAGGTATTCCGCTTCCGTCTAAGTAAGTCATAATAGCAGCTGCGTCTGTTGTATCCAAACCTTGAAAAGCAATTTCGTATTCCGTTCTCGTAAATACAATCGTTAACAAAATAATTGCTAACAATAGTCCACTAATAGATGCCCCCAACCAAATTTTTTGTTTTCTGCCCGTCTGGCTCCATAATTGTGTAAGCCTACCTCGAAACTGGGCGATTCTCTCGTTCACATTTTCACCTCACCCAAATACTATGCTAGGTCTTCATGATGGTTAAATTTGCATCCGCATCATTTCTTGATATGCCTCGACCATTTTGTTGCGGACTTGTGAGGTAAGCTGCAAACTTAGTTGCGCCTGCTCAGAAGCAATTAAAACCTTTGAAACGTCAACCTGACCTATTAAGTATTTGTCGTTAAGCTTATGAACGTTCTTTTCCTGATCACTTACATTATTAATTGCCGTTTCTAGATATTGACCAAATGATTGCGTCAATTGTGCCGGAGTCGCTTCTTGAACCGATTTAGTTTCAATGAGTTTGGTTGGCTGAACCGGGCTAAGCGACATCGCTTGTATCATCATTACTCCCCCAATACTTCATATGGAATTGTTAATCAATTACTTTCCTATTTCTAGTGCCTTAATAAACATTGATTTGGTAGCGTTTAGCGCGGTTACGTTTGCTTCGTAAGATCTTGTAGCTGCAATCATATCTACCATTTCCTTCGTTACATCCACATTCGGCATATTTACATAGCCGTTTGCATCAGCATCAGGATGCGTTGGATTATAAATGAGCTTGTTTGGCGATTGATCCTCTTTAATTCTCGTTACTTTAACTCCTTGAGCAGCGGAGTTTTCATTCATTTGCTGAGAAAGCACATTTGAGAAGGACTGCTGCAGAGGTTCAATGACAACCATCTTTCGCTTGTAAGGCTGGAATTGTCCATTTACAAAACTGCCTCTCGTCGTTTCAGCATTCGCTATATTAGAAGAAATTACATCCATCCGCAGTCTTTGTGCTGATAGAGCCGAAGCGCTGATATCAAACCCTGTGGACAATTTCATCGTTAAGCTCTCCCTTCAATCGCTGTGCGCATCATTCTTACCTCATGATTAATCTGTTGGACATAAAAGTTGTAGCTTAATTGGTTTTTAGCTAGCAAAGACATCTCACGATCGACATCAACATTATTTTCATTGTTGTTCATCGAAGTTGTTTCATCGGTAATAAGTTTGGGTATAGGTACATTAGAAGAACCTGCTCCAATAGCAATATGCTTTTGATTCGTTCGTTTGCCGATCAATTGCCCTTGCGTATTTCCCATGGATTGCTCTAATAATTCCTCAAACAAAACCTCTGACCGTTTGAAATGCGGCGTATCACCGTTTGCCACATTGTTAGAAATGACGCGCTGCCGCATTTCAGCTGCTTGAAGCGCACCTTCCATTCTTCCAAATGCTGCGCCATTCAACAAATTCACGTAGTTTCACCACTTTCACATAGGGGATCTTCTTAACGTATTCAACAGATTACTGCTCATTCCTTCTTTGTTCGACAGTAAATATTAAAAAAATGAGATACATGTGTCGATTTTTGCCGACATGATAATATTCAACAATTTCCTAAATTATTACAATAAGAAAAAAGCCCTATCTTTAAAATCAGATAGGGCAAAAATGGTCTAAACGTCCTATAATTATCGCTTCATCTTATCTAATTCTTGCAATAATTGGTGATTTAATATTTTAATGTATGTGCCTTTCATGCCTAATGACCTTGTTTCTATGACACCAGCACTCTCCAGCTTCCTAAGCGCATTTACAATAACTGAACGAGTAATTCCTACTCGGTCAGCGATCTTCGATGCGACAAGCAAACCTTCCTTGCCATCAAGCTCCTCGAAAATATGCTCGACCGCTTCTAATTCGCTAAATGACAACGAACCGACCGCAACGGCAACGACTGCACGACTGCGAACCTCTTGCTCAATCTCATCCGCGCGCTCCCGTAAAATCTCCATGCCAACAATCGTTGAACCATATTCAGCTAAAATAAGGTCATCGTCATCGAAAGTACCGGATAAACGGGTCAGGACCAACGTACCTAGACGATCTCCTCCGCCAATAATAGGTACAACCGTCATAATTTCTTGATCACCTAACCGCGGAAAAGTTTCGTAAATTCCCGAATCTGGCTTCACATTCGTCATCGATTCCTGCATATCAAGAAACCGAACGTTGCTCTCTTGCGGGAAACGAAGCTCATCAGCTGATAACGTTCGCATGAAATCGTGATCAAACGCATCTACTGCGGAGCAGCCAAGTATTTTACCTCTCCGGCTGACGACAAACACATTGGTTTGAATCGTTGTACAAAGTACTTCTGCCATTTCCCTGAAACTCAGCGCTTTGCCAGCTGCGCGTTGCAACAACCGGTTCAGCGTTCTAGTCTTCGTTAGTAAAGTCATTCTAATGCCTCCCAAAACTCATAACAACTACAGTATATATTGACTCAAATCGCGATTTTGCGCAATGCTTCCGAGTTTTTCTCGAACGTATTCCGGCGTAATCGTCATTTTTTCGAGCGACAACTCAGGCGCTTCAAAAGATAGATCCTCCAGCAGCTTCTCCAAAATCGTATGCAAGCGACGCGCGCCAATATTTTCAGTATTGCGGTTAACATCTGCGGCAATGGACGCAAGCTCACGAATCGCCTCATCAGTAAATTCGATCTGAATGCCTTCCGTTTCAAGTAGAGCTGAATACTGCTTCGTTAAAGCATTTTTTGGTTCTTTCAAAATACTTACAAAATCGTCCAAGCTAAGACTAGTCAGCTCTACCCGGATCGGGAAACGACCTTGAAGCTCTGGTATCAAATCCGAAGGTTTGGCAACATGAAACGCGCCAGCAGCGATAAACAACACATAATCCGTTTTAACGGGACCATATTTTGTCATGACAGTAGAGCCTTCAACGATAGGCAAAATATCACGTTGAACACCTTCCCTAGATACATCTGGGCCAGATCCACGTGATGGGCTCGCAATTTTGTCAATTTCATCTATGAAAATAATGCCAGATTGCTCAGCTCTTGTAATCGATTCGGTAATGACATCATCCATATCGATTATTTTGTTAGCTTCCTCCTGCGTCAACACCTTGCGAGCTTCCTTTACAGGCAGCTTGCGCTTCTTCGGCTTCTTCGGCATTAATTGACCGAACAGCTCCTGCATATTCATGCCCATGCCCTCTGGGCCCTGGCCTGAAAGCATATCCATCATATTAGGTGAGGAGTCCTCTACCTCAATTTCAATGATTTCGTTTTCCAGCTTGCCAGCCGCGAGCTGCTCTTTAATTTGCGAACGTTTTTGAAAGAGCGCATTTTCCACTTCCGGCTCTTCCTTTTGCTCTTCTGATTGCTGTTGATTGCCAAACAACATTTCAAATGGATTTTTTTGCGATTTAGCCTTAGCCGTTGACGGAGCAAGCAAAGAAACGATGCGATCATTAGCTAGCTTTTCTGCTCTGTCTTTTACTTTTTCCGTTTTTTCTGTTTTCACCATACGTATAGCTGTTTCCACTAGATCGCGGACCATTGATTCAACATCACGGCCTACATATCCGACCTCAGTAAATTTCGTCGCTTCTAGTTTCACAAATGGTGCCTTAACCAGCTTTGCCAAGCGGCGTGCGATTTCCGTTTTACCTACTCCGGTAGGTCCGATCATCAAAATATTTTTCGGAACGATTTCATCGCGCAGCGTTTCATCGAGCAAACTTCTCCGATAACGATTGCGAAGCGCAATGGCTACAGAACGTTTCGCTGGTTTTTGCCCAACAATATACTTATCAAGCTCCGCTACGATCTGACGAGGCGTCAGTGCATCATTTCCCATTATAAAATCCCTCCGATTTCTATTCTTCGCTAAGACTTTCCGAAGTTTGGCCTTCTATCCAAAATCCTGTTACTCGATTTATACGATCTCTTCAACAATAATATTATGATTCGTGAATACACAAATTTCTGCCGCTATTTCTAGCGATGAACGTGCGATATCCTTTGCTTCCATTTGAGGTGCATGACGCTGAAGCGCTCTTGCTGCCGATAATGCGAAGCTGCCGCCTGAGCCGATTGCTAGAATGCCGTCATCTGGCTCAATGATCTCACCGTTGCCTGAAATAAGCAGCAAGCCGGTTTTGTCCATAACGAGCATCATCGCTTCCAATCTACGAAGGACACGGTCTGAACGCCATTCCTTGGCAAGCTCAACAGCTGAGCGCTGCAAGTTGCCGTGATGCTCCTCCAGCTTTGCCTCAAACTTCTCGAACAAAGTAATGGCATCTGCAACTGATCCTGCAAAACCTGCGACGACTTGACCGCGATAAAGCCTTCTTACTTTTTTAGCAGAGTTTTTCATGACCATGCTATTCCCAAAAGTGACCTGACCATCCCCGGCAATTGCACCTCTTCCCTCATGACGAACTGCGCAAATCGTTGTAGCGTGAAATTGCATTTCCATTGCTTTGCCTCCTCAAGGTTCCAAATAATTAAATTGCCATGCCTTCATTACGCAATATTATTGCAAATGTTCCTTTTTAAATTGCTCAATACCTTCCAAAGCGCGATTCGCAATCATTTCGTTCTTTTCTTTTTTGCTGCGGATCTTCTTCTCAAGCGGTGGAAATAAACCGAAATTAGCATTCATCGGTTGGAAATGCTTGAAATCGGCTGTTGTAATATAATGAGCCATACTGCCAAGCGTAGTTTGCTCCGGCAATACGAGTGGTTCAAGATCTCGAGCTAATCTTGCAGCGTTGATTCCAGCAATCAAGCCGGAAGCAGCAGATTCCACATAACCTTCAACACCGGTCATCTGGCCTGCAAAAAATAAGGTCTCGCGGTTGTTAAGCTGATAGGTAGGCTTAAGCAAACGAGGTGAATTGATAAACGTATTGCGATGCATAACGCCGAAACGAACAAACTCAGCATTTTCCAGACCTGGTATTAATGAGAAGACGTGTTTTTGCTCTCCCCATTTGAGATGAGTCTGGAATCCAACTAGGTTGTATAATGTTCCTGCAGCGTTATCCTGACGAAGCTGAATTACAGCATGTGGCAGCTCACCCGTGTGCGGATTTACAAGTCCAACTGGCTTCATAGGTCCAAACAATACGGTTTGTTTGCCTCTGCTTGCCATAATCTCGATCGGCATACAGCCTTCAAAGTAGACTTCCTTCTCAAAATCTTTTACTTCTGCTTTCTCAGCTGTTGTCAGCGCTTCGTGGAAAATTTCAAATTCTTCTTCTGTCATTGGACAGTTCAAATAAGCAGCCTCACCTTTATCGTAACGGGAAGCTAAATAAACCTTGCTCATATCGATCGAATCTTTTTCAACGATTGGCGCTGCAGCATCATAGAAATAAAAATACTCTTCGCCCAGCAGCTCTTGAATTTGCGAAGACAAGCCCGGTGCTGTCAGTGGGCCTGTAGCAATAACAACAATTCCATCCTTCGGAATTTCTGTTACCTCTTCATTCCGTACTTCAACAAGTGGATGCTCATGCAGTCTGCGAGTAACTTCACCAGAGAAACCGTCGCGGTCAACCGCCAGCGCTCCTCCCGCAGGTACAGCGTGCTGATCAGCGCAGCTCAAAATAAGCGAGTCTAGTCTTCGCATCTCTTCCTTTAATACTCCGACAGCATTTGCAAGACCATTAGAACGCAAGCTATTGCTGCATACAAGCTCTGCAAATTGATTCGTATGATGAGCAGGTGTTTTTGTGACTGGACGCATTTCATACAAAACGACAGGTACTCCTTGTGATGCTATTTGCCATGCTGCCTCGCTGCCTGCTAGTCCTGCTCCGATGACGGTTACTTTTTGTGGTTGTGACAAAATATATTCAATCCTTTCAGATATAGTTCACGTAGGTTGACCTTTGGCGCTACTACCTTGCCTTCAAAGGTTTTTTTATTGTAAATTAATAATTTCAAACCTTCCAATAATTTCAAACATTTTGAATGTTGTGAAGTTTTTCAACTTTAAAACTTTATAAAGAGCTTTTAGAGCCTTTCAAGCTTTACAAAACTTTTAAAACACTTTTTGTATTTTAAAACACTTTTACAACAATTTTACAACACTTTTACAAGCATTTTAAAACATTCAATTCCTTTTTAAACTTAAAAGCCTTTTAAAGCTTAAAACCCTTATAAAACTTCAAATCCTTTTAAAACTTAAAACCCCACAAGCTTTTCGAACCCACCCAAACCCTCCCTTCCAAGGGAGGGCCCCAAGGACTGCGTCCTCTGGACACCTGCAATTGGACTAACCTCTGTGTTAATCAGTCGGTTATCCATCCCATTGCCGTAAGATCGCTTCCGTCACTTCGTGACACGCTTCCAGCTTGCGCAAACAAAGATCTCTTCCATCAGCATCAGTTAATGATATGAGTTCAGCTTGCACAACCTTTAGTATCACATAACTGAAAGACAGTAGAAGCTTTGGTGCGATTTGAGCGATTTAAGCCATTTGAAATATCAGAATGATTGAAACCATTATAAATCGATTACAGCAGCTTAATAGCCCGTTTAACAACGGTGTCCCCCCTTTGTGAAGGGAGGACGGGTAAGGCGGTTGTCATTCGATTCTGTAGTATGGTTGCTAATGCTAGCTCATGCTTAATTAATCCGTATCGGTACCTTGCTCGTCTTCATCCAATACCTCTTCGGAATAATCACATGTTGGGCAAAGCAGCTTTGCTCCGCTGCGATTGCGCTTTTCAACAAGCTTGGACTCGCCGCATTGCGGGCAAGGTTTGTTCGTCGGTTTATCCCATGACACATAATCACAGCCGGGATATTGATCACAGCCATAAAATATACGTCCCTTTTTGCTCCGACGCTCAATGATTTTGCCTTCTGCGCATTTCGGACATGTCACACCGATATCCTTGACGATCGGTTTCGTATTGCGGCAATCCGGGAAGCCCGAGCACGCAAGAAACTTGCCAAATCGGCCCATCTTATAGACAAGGTGGCGTCCGCACTTCTCACAAAGCTCATCGGACACTTCGTCTTGAATTTCGATTTCCTTCATTTCATCTTCGGCAACTTCTAATCTTTTCTCAAAGGATTCGTAAAATGTAGCGAGCACCTTTACCCAATCCTCTGTGCCTTCTTCCACATGGTCGAGATTGCCTTCCATGTTCGCTGTAAACTCCGCATCCAAAATTTCAGGGAAAAACTCTTCCATGAGCTGAATGACAAGATCTCCAAGCTCAGTTGGCATAAATTTTTTCTCTTCCATTGCAATGTATCCGCGCTTCTGAATCGTTTCCAGAGTTGGCGCATACGTACTTGGACGACCTATACCGAGCTCCTCAAGCGTCTTTACTAGTCGCGCCTCCGAAAAACGTGGCGGCGGCTGCGTAAAATGCTGTTTTGGATCTATCGATTCTGATTGAATGACATCTCCAGCGGCTAGCGGCGGCAAAAACTTATGCTCTTCAACCGTGCCGTCATCGTTGCCTTCCACATATACCTTCATAAAGCCGGCAAATTTCACTTTAGAACCAGTAGCTCTAAACGTTGTATCGCCTGCCTGCAAATCCACGGTCATCGTGTCGAGCACTGCCGATTGCATTTGACTCGATACGAAACGTTCCCATACGAGCTTATACAGTCGCAGCTGATCACGACTCAAGAACGGTTTCATTGATTCGGGATCTCTTAATATGGACGTTGGCCGAATCGCTTCATGCGCGTCTTGAGCGTTGCTGTTTTTCTTTGTGTAAATGCGTGGTTGTTCAGGCACAAAAGCTTCGCCATACTTCTCAGAAATGAATTCTTTCGCTTCTTCTTGAGCGATAGGCGAGATGCGCGTAGAATCGGTTCTCATATAAGTAATTAAACCGACTGTACCTTCTTTACCCAGCTCAACGCCTTCATACAGCTGCTGTGCTACTGACATCGTCTTAGAAGCCCGGAAGCCAAGTTTCCTTGCCGCTTCCTGTTGAAGGGAGCTCGTTATAAATGGAGGCGCTGGATTGCGTAGACGCTCCTTCTCTCTCACGTCAGAGACTGTGAGCTTGCTGCCCTTCATCGCTTGTAGAACTTCCTCAACGTCAGCTTCCTTGCCTAACTCACGTTTTTCTCCAAGAATGGAATGATATTTCGCATCAAAAGGAATTCCTGCATGAGTCAGCTTCGCAGTGATGGACCAGTATTCCTCAGGGATGAATGCATCGATTTCGTTCTCACGATCGATGATGAGCTTAACGGCAACCGATTGAACTCTGCCGGCAGACAAGCCCTTCTTCACTTTTTTCCAAAGAAGCGGACTAATCTTGTAACCAACCAATCGGTCCAAAATCCGTCTCGCCTGCTGCGCGTTAACTAAATCCATATTAATTTTGCGCGGTGTCTTAAAAGCATCCTTCACGGCCTGTTTCGTAATTTCATTAAATACAACGCGGCAAGTATCGGTCTCATCCAGCTCCAAATAATGCGCCAAATGCCAAGCAATCGCTTCACCTTCGCGATCCGGATCGGCTGCTAGAAAGACGTGTTTCACTTTTTTGCTGGCATCCTTCAATTCCTTGAGAATGCTGCCTTTGCCGCGTATGGTTATGTATTTAGGATTAAAATCATTTTCAACCTCGACGCCGATCTGGCTTTTGGGCAAATCGCGAATATGTCCCATAGAAGCTTTAACGATATATTTACTGCCAAGATATTTACCAATCGTTTTGGCTTTCGCGGGTGATTCGACGATAACTAAAGAATCTGCCATGTAAGGCGCCTCCTCTCTCCATTGCAAGCTATAAAGCAATATATATTGATCCGGGCTGCAATTCAATTTTGCGTTTTATACATAAATTTAGCAGAAGTGCGTTCAAATGTCCAAACGGGAAGGCGGAGAGCTCGTGCAACTCATTAATAGATAAGGGCTGATCTCGCAAAAAAGCAATCAATTTACTCTCCTCAGGCGTGAGCTCTGGCTTATTTAATTCCTGTTCGGACTTGCTCGCTGCATCTGCTTCCTTGTAAGCTTTAAGCGCTTCCGGCAGCCAATTCAGCTCATCGATAATATCTTCAACGCAGCTAATAAGCTTTGCTTCTCCGCGTTTGATGAGCGCATTTGGCCCCTCACTCTTAGGCGATGAGTTTGGACCGGGTACAGCAAACAACTCCCGAGACATGTCCATCGCATGCTGTGCTGTTATCAGAGAGCCACTCTTCGTTGCGCCTTCCACAATAACCGTTCCTACAGATAATGCCGCAATAATACGATTGCGCTGTGGAAATTGTCCAGGATGCAGCGGAGTACCGATCGGCGTTTCTGAGACGAGCAAGCCATGCTCGGCAATTTTGTGAAACAATGATAGATTCTCAGTTGGATAACACTTATCAATAGGCGTAGGCAGAACAGCAATCGTTCCTCCCGCTCCGTACAACGCTGCTTCATGAGCTTTGCTATCGACACCTTTGGCTAGGCCGCTAACCACCGTCAAGCCAGCAGAGGAAAGCTCCTGTGCCAGCGTAGTCGCTGATTGCCTGCCATATGCGGTCGGCACTCTTGTACCTACTACTGCAATTGCTGGACGCTGCAGCAGCTCAAGACGTCCTCTAGCATACAAGACCCAAGGCGGCTGTGCAATCTCTCTTAAAATTTTCGGATATTCGGTATCATAAGGCGTTAATGCGATTGCATTTACTACAGCAACTGCTTCTGACGGATCTTCTGTCAAAATCCATGGCCGCTCTGCATAACGTTCAGCCGCTGCTTTCGCTTGACCACGATGCAGGCCTATAGCAAGTAAATCTTCTATGCTCCATGATCGTTTATTCCAAAATTCATGGTGAACAGCCTTCTGAATTGCATGCCATCCGATGCCAGGAATTTCGTGAAAGGCAATAACCATTTGTCTACGAATATCTTGTTTTTTAGTCATCAGTACCAAGCCCCTTCTCTACTCGGGCTGGCCTACATACTTATCTATTGTGCGGTAGATAGCATAAGAATGCAAGTCAGCCGATAAAATAATGGCAATCCGCAAAAAAAAAAGCAACCTTCCAACTCCCGTTATCGGGTCGTTGAAAGGTTGCTTACCTTAGATCAAACTATATAATTATTTGCGAGTGATACATTTTTCAAGAAGGCCTTGCTCTTCAAGAACACTCACAAGCGTTGAACCCATCTCAGATGGTGTTGGAGCTACTTTAATGCCGCAAGCTTCAAGCGTTGCGATTTTTTCAGCAGCTGTTCCTTTACCACCGGAAATGATTGCGCCAGCATGTCCCATCCGTTTGCCCGGAGGCGCTGTTGCGCCGCCAATGAAGCCGACAACTGGTTTTTTCATGTTTGCTTTAATCCACTCAGCAGCTTCTTCCTCTGCTGTACCGCCGATTTCACCAATCATGATAACCGCGTAGGTATCTGGATCTTCATTGAAAAGATTCAAGATATCGATAAACTCAGAGCCCTTAACCGGGTCGCCGCCGATTCCTACTGCAGAAGATTGTCCAATTCCACGAGTCGTCAATTGATGAACCGCTTCATAAGTCAATGTTCCTGAGCGAGAAATTACGCCAACATGTCCAGCTGTATGAATGTAACCAGGCATAATGCCGATTTTGCATTCATCCGGCGTAATTACGCCTGGGCAGTTAGGTCCGATAAGAACGGTTTTGCTGCCGTCCATGTAACGTTTAACTTTTACCATATCCAGCACGGGAATGCCTTCTGTAATACAGATAACAAGATCAAGCTCAGCGTCAACCGCTTCCATGATTGCATCTGCAGCAAATGCAGGTGGTACATAGATAACTGAAGCATTAGCGCCAGTAGCAGCTTTTGCTTGAGCAACCGTGTTGAAAACAGGCAATGATACGAGCGTGCCGTTATCAAGTGTAATATCAACGTTTGTGCCACCTTTACCAGGTGTTACGCCGCCGACCATTTGCGTACCGTATTCCAATCCGCCTTTGGTATGGAACAAGCCAGTTGCTCCTGTAATACCTTGGGTAATGACTTTTGTATCTTTATTAACCAAAATGCTCACTCTTAACTCACATCCCCTGAATGAATTCGTATGCGGCCTATGCCACACAGCAAGTTATCTTATTTCACGAGAGCGACAATCTTCTGCGCGCCGTCCGCCATGGAATCCGCAGCCACGATGTTCAATCCCGATTCTTTCAAAATAGTTTTGCCGAGGTCTACGTTAGTACCTTCTAGACGAACAACGAGCGGACGGTCAAGACCGACTTGCTTCGCTGCTTCGACAACGCCATTTGCAATTACGTCACAACGCATAATGCCGCCGAAAATGTTAACGAAAATACCTTTAACTTTTTCATCAGACAAAATGATTTTGAACGCTTCTGTTACCTTCTCAGCTGTAGCACCGCCCCCTACGTCTAGGAAGTTGGCAGGGTCGCCGCCGTAATATTTGATAATATCCATTGTTGCCATCGCTAGGCCTGCACCGTTGACCAAGCAACCGATGTTGCCGTCAAGAGCGATGTAGCTAAGGTCGTATTTGGACGCTTCAATTTCTTTTGCGTCTTCTTCTTCCAAATCGCGAAGCTCAACGATATCTTTGTGACGATAAAGAGCGTTTGAGTCGAAGTTCAATTTAGCATCAAGAGCAATAACTTGTCCGTCGCCAGTTACAACAAGCGGATTGATTTCTGCAATGGATGCATCTTTCTCAACAAAAGCAGTGTAAAGAGAAATCATGAACTTAACTGCTTTGTTAACAAGCTCATTAGGAATGTTGATTGCATAAGCTAGTTTGCGCGCTTGGAACGCTTGCAAGCCAACAGCAGGATCAACGATCTCCTTAATGATTTTCTCCGGGGAGTGTTCAGCAACTTCTTCAATCTCAGTGCCGCCCTCTTCCGAAGCCATCATAACGACACGACCTGTACCACGGTCTAATACTACGCCGATATAATATTCTTTCTTAATGTCGCAGCCTTCTTCGATCAGAAGACGTTTGACTTCCTTACCTTCTGGACCTGTTTGATGCGTAACAAGCACCTTACCTAGAATCTCACTAGCATAAGCGCGCACTTCATCAAGATTTTTTGCTACTTTAACTCCGCCCGCTTTACCACGGCCGCCAGCGTGAATTTGTGCTTTCACGACAACAACCTTTGTTCCGAGCGATTTAGCCGCTTCAACAGCTTCGTCTACAGTGAAGGCTACTTTACCTTCAGGTACGACGACACCATACTGTTTAAGGACCGCTTTCCCTTGATATTCATGGATATTCATTGTTGAAATCCTCCATTTCACAGACTGAAATCAGTCATATGTACACAAACCTCTATTATTGTAGCACCTTTCCCCGCCAGTTACCTTACTTTCACACATAATTAATACGGCTTTTTTGATATGGGTTTCATCTCAAAATGAGATTAAAGCGATAAAACCAGCTGAAATGCTCGTTTTATAAGGGAAAATACCACGCCATTTAGTATGACCCAATCCTAAAAATCATACCCGAAACATTTTAAATATTGACAATGCGAAGATAACTAAATTATGATATTGGCAAATTCATAACGATGGAACGGAATCGTAAGGAAGCACCTTCATTCATACATATGGGGGTGCTTTTTGTCGTGTTTAGTTTAATTCAGAGCGCAAGCGTTTATGGAGTAGATGGTAAAAGCATCTCGGTTGAGGTTGATATTTCCAGTGGCCTACCCCAAATCAACGTAGTAGGTTTGCCTGATCCTGCTGTTCGCGAATCTGTTGAACGTGTTCGAGCCGCTCTAAAAAATAGTGGTTTTACTTTTCCTATGGACAGAATTACGGTTAATCTAGCTCCTGCCGACTTGCGCAAGGAAGGCACATCCTTTGATTTAGCCATTGCGGCGGGCATCTTAACTGCAAGCGGACAAATTAGCGTTGCCCCTTTTGAGAATACGCTTCTTCTTGGAGAGCTCTCACTTAACGGCAATGTCCGTCCGGTAGCCGGTGTACTTGCCATGATTGAACAAGCGAAACGACTTGGCTTTACGCGTGTCTTACTGCCTGTAGCGAACGTCAAGGAAGCCATCTGGATTTCTGATATGGAATTGTTTGCGTTAAGCCACCTGAAAGAGCTTGATTTAATCAAAAAGAAACAATCCGACTGGAACGATATTCGTGTCGATCATAGAAACGATTCCAGCTTTAGCCAAATTGAAAACAAAGCATATCTAGATAAGCAAGATGAAATTGGTGATTATGGAGATGTTATCGGTCAGCATCAAGCCAAACGAGCTATGCTTATAGCCGCGGCTGGCAAACACAATATTTTGCTCAGCGGACCTCCAGGCACGGGTAAAACGATGATGATTCGGCGTCTACCGGGGATATTGCCCTTATTGACTGAACAAGAAGCGCTGGAGGTTACGAAAATATATAGTGTAGCTGGCAAGCTGCTGGATAGCTCCCACGGCCTTATTACTCATCCACCATTTCGCGCTCCGCATCATACCATATCGTCCGGCGGACTGATCGGCGGCGGCTCTATCCCTAAGCCGGGAGAAGTTACACTCGCTCATCGCGGCGTGTTGTTTCTTGATGAATTGCCAGAATTTCCGAGACAGGTGCTTGAGGTTTTGAGACAGCCGCTGGAGGATCGTATAGTCACCATTTCCCGCTCCAAAGCCGTGTTCCAGTTTCCAGCAAGCATTATGCTGGCTGCCTCCTTTAATCCATGTCCATGCGGCTATTATGGGCATGAGTATGGCGACAAACGCTGCACTTGCAGCGCTACACTCATTAGCCGTTATCGATCTAAGATATCAGGGCCATTGCTTGATCGAATAGATTTACAGCTAGAAGTGCCAAGACCTATTTCTCTAGAGCATGCTTCAACTGGCCCATCACTTAATACTGCCCAAATGAAGCAGCTAGTGCTGGGTGCATATGCCTTTAAACAAGATCGCACAGCAGGCATCAGTCTCAATCCTATTGGATCATTAAACGGCGCTGCCCTTCGAAGGTCTGTAAATATAAAGCCAGAAGCCGCAAGCCTGCTGGAAAGTGCTTTTGAAGCGCTTGGAATCAGTATGCGGGCATACGATAGAATGCTGAAGCTGGCACGCACCATAGCCGATCTTGAAGCAAGCGACGCAGTCGATACAATGCATATCGCGGAAGCTATTCAATATCGCGGGCTTGATAAGCCGTTTTCATAATAAAAAAACTTTCTCTGTAGGTTAGCTCCCGTCAGAGAAAGTCCAATTTGTTACTTTTTTAGAACGCTGCCTCAAAATGCTTTAAAGAAGTGACGATCTCATCTGCACGGCTCAACGTTATCGCAACAACATCAAAGCGAATGGATGCATCTGAGCGCCCGACACTGCGTAAATAAACTTGAGCCGCGTCCCTAACCTTCTGTTGCTTGCGATAATCCACCGACTCCGCGGCTGTGCCGTATTTGCCGCCTTCTTTTCTCGTACGCACCTCTACAAATACAAATCTATCAGAATGTTCAGCAATAATATCAATTTCTCCTATTCTACATCGCCAATTCCGCGTGAGAATATTATAATTCGCTTCTATTAAATACAAACAAGCTGCTTCCTCGCCAAGCTGACCCGTAGCTTTCCTATTATCTAGTTTCCGCGTCCCATTCGCTCTTCCCTCATCATCACCCATCTATCATTTCCCTCGCTTTTCGGTCAGAACGATAAACAAAGCTTAAAATTTCTGCGACGAGCGTATACAGCTCACCCGGGATTTCTTGATCGATATCAAGCTTAGAGAGCACTTCTACTAATGAGGAATCCTCTTGAACAGGAATGCCATTTTCCTTCGCTTTCTCAAGGATGAGATCCGCTAAATGCCCTTTCCCTTTAGCAACCATAACCGGAGCAGTGCGCTCGCCTGGCTCGTATTTTAAAGCGACTGCTTTCCTGACTTTCGTTTGTGGCTGATTTTCACTCTGATCGCTGCTCATATACGATAATCGACTCCTTTGTAACGATTGGCTGCAAAGGCGCTCATATCCGTCATTTGCTGGTTCTTAACTGCTGCTGATGCTGCTTCCACCTTTGATTCCCCCGCTTTGGGAAGCGGCGTTGTTCGCAGTGAAAGCAGCTGATAGCCTGCTTGCTGAAGGCTGGCAGCAATTTCATTTCGAGATTCTTCAGCAAGCGATGAGATTGCAGGATGATCATTCCACAAGTTTAAACTCACAATTTTGTCCATCACATTTACGTCAACCATCGTATCGCCCAGCGTGTTCATCGACAAATTAAAGAGCAATCTGCAATTCGAAGCGTCAAGCTCTCCTTTTCGCCCTCTTCTTGTCTGAATGTGAACCGATGCGGTTTGTTTGCCGTCTGCGTTATTGATTGGAATAAACATCGTCACATGTGTGAGAACCGAGCTGTTCCGCTCAGGAGTAAGCAAAAGCTGCTGGCCTGTTATTTGCTGTACAAGCTGCTGCGCTGTCTCTTTGAGAGCAGGAGGTGTATGATCCGATGAAACAAGAGCTAGCAAGGCACTTTTCAATGATTCCTGCTGAGCAGGCGGAGAAGAATCTGTCATTGGAATGCTGTCTGCAACGGTCGAAAGAACCGCTAAGGCTGCTCGTTCAACCATATGCTTTTGATCCGGCAGCCTTGCTTGCTGAGAATCAGCGGTTTCAAACTCTGCTGGTTTTGCCAGCATAACGGTTGGAGCAGCTTCTTTGCTGTTAGCCTCGACGATAGGATTCTGCAGCGGTGGTGCTGAAGCATACGTTACAGTCGCCGGCTTCGCAGCAGTTTCCGTTGTTGCTGGCTGACTCAATTGAGTATCCGCTGTAAAAACTTTGGCAAGCTGAAGCTCATGATCGACGCCCATCCATTTCATCATCTGTCCCAGCCAGTTGGGCTGACTTGACTGACTGGCTAATGCTCTAGCCGCTTGAGGATTAGCTTGTTGATCCGGAGCTTCGTCCTCAGACATAGCGACAGGTGCTGCTGTTGCCTGCGGCAAGTCCGTTTTGACGATTTGCGCGTTTAATTGCTTTGCAGTCGGTATGTCCTTTGTAACGGCTTCTCCTGATCTTGCTGCACCAGACTCAGCCGTCACTCCACGAAGCAGCTCGAGCCCTTCCGTCAGAAGCGCTTGCACACGTGCAGCTGCTTGAGTTGCGGCTTTTGTTTCAGCTGTCCCTTCATCCGAAACGCTCGTGAATGAAGTAATTTGCTGCTGCAACGTCTCGAGCAGCTCATGCGTGCTGCGCCCGAACATAACCTGCTGCATCGCACCTACAGTAGCACCCGTCATAGGCAGCCCTCTTTTAAAGGTTGCGGCAGCGGACTGCATCCATTGCTCCGCATCTCCACCAGCCGGCATCGCGGATGCAGCCTGTTGAAAGGCTTGCGCAACGTCGCGGTTTAGAATAACGCCTTCCTTCCGCAAATCCTTTACAATCTGCGCTGCCCATTTCTGCTCTGGCAACGCCAGCTGTTTAGCCCATTCCTTGAACGTATCATCAGGCAATCCCACTTGACCAGGTTCAACCTGTTTAAGCATTACAAGCGCTCCGCTTGATTGAGGCTGCACTTGGAGCATTGCTGATTGTCCCACTTGAAGCGGCAGCTCTAGCTTCGCACGCACTTGTACACCGTTAATTTGTACGAGCGCTTCGTTATTTTCCATCACCTGCAAGATGACGCCTCTTACCACTTGTCCAACTTTAAGCTCCACAGCTCGTGTATCCGCACTAGAAGCCTCTCCTAAGAAGCTTCGCATCATTTGACTTATATTCATTTGTTCATTCGCCTCCGTTGCTCCAGCGCCATTCTATGCGTTTGCTCTTTGCACTTAAGCGAGCTCTTTACATAAGCATGTACGACTTCATTAAACCTATAAGCCTTATATCGGTCAAAATGAGCAAAGCTTGTAGCCGTTCACCCCAAAAAACAGCACAAAAACAAAATAACGCCCGATAATTACACTAGGCATCTTTTGCCTCGCACAATCAATCGAGCGTCATATAATATGTGCTGCGAGATGCAGCTAGAAGAGAAGCAGCTGCTCCTCTGTAAATAAATTGCCGAGAAACGATCTGCGATGCAGAGGACTTGGTCCATTAGCTAGCAATCGCTCCCGATGAAGCTTCGTTGCATATCCCTTGTGTATAGCAATGCCATAAGCTGGATATTCCTGCTCCCATTCGGTCACACAAAGCCTATCGCGCGTAACCTTGGCAACGATAGAGGCTGCAGCGATCGATTGGCTTGTAGCATCCCCTTTAATGATCGAGAGCTGCGGCAGACTAACATCGACCTTCTCCGCATCAACAAGCAAATAGTCAGAAGGAACCTGTAACGATTCCACTGCAATTTTCATTGCAAGCCTAGCTGCCTGCTTAATATTGATTCGATCAACCGTTTCAGCATCAACACGAGCAGCCGACCACGCTACACATTCCTGCAAAATAATATCATACAGCTGGTCACGCTTTTTCTCGGAAAGCTTCTTGGAGTCGTTAACCCCTTCAATCACAAGCCCTGGCGGTAAAATAACGGCAGCTGCCACGACGTCTCCGAACAAGCAGCCTCGGCCAACCTCATCTACACCAGCAATCGCTTTAAATCCTTCTTCCCATAACGACTGTTCATATTGCAGCACGTTACGTTCCCCCGTTTCACATCAATAAGGTGGCGCTTCGAGCGTAATTCTTCCTAGCTTGCCTGAGCGCAAATCACGCAAAATGATTCCGGATGTTTTCTCCAAATTGACATGTCCACCGCTAACAAGGCAGCCTCTCCGACGTCCGATATCTTCCATCACACGCACGATTTCATCTGAATCCTTAGCATCCTTAGGTGGCGTTTCAAGCTCATACCGCTCTTTCATGTTAGGCCAGTAACGATCTACCAGCTCACGCATCGCAAAAAACGCGATATCGTCAACATTCAAAATTTGCTCTCTAATTGCACCTGTCATAGCAAGCCTGTATCCGACGAGCTCGTCTTCAAACTTTGGCCACAATATGCCCGGTGTATCGAGTAATTCCATTTCAGTTCCAATCTTAATCCATTGTTGTCCCTTCGTAACGCCAGGACGGTCGCCGGTTAAAGCAATAGCGCGTCCAGCGAGCTTGTTGATCAACGTGGATTTCCCGACATTCGGTATACCTACAATAAGTCCGCGAATTGCACGAGGATTTATGCCTTTTGCAATTTGACGTGCAATTTTCTCATGCAAAATTTGCTTTGCCTTGAGCGGAACCTCATTTACCTTCGTGCCTGTTGAGGAATCAATTGCGATCGATTCATGGCCTTCATTACGGAAATAAGCCATCCATTGCTCTGTCGTTTTTGGATCAGCCAAGTCGGATTTGTTTAATACGATCAATCTTGGCTTGCCGTTCAAAATTTCCTCAATCATCGGATTACGGCTAGATAGCGGAACCCGTGCATCCAATAGTTCGATGGCAAGATCGATTAGTTTGAGCTTGTCTTGTATTTGCCGTTTCGCCCGCGTCATATGACCCGGAAACCATTGAATGGTCATTTACTCACCTCATTTAGTCCAGTGCTTTATAAACTCTAGTTTGTTCAGCGGCCAAAAAATAATATCGGCACGTCCAACAACCTCTTTATCCGATACAAATCCGATAACCCTGCTATCTGTACTATCGCTGCGATTGTCGCCAAGTGCAAAAATCGTGTCCTCAGGAACAGTGATTTCAGATACATCGGAATTTATTCCTTTTTCGTTGTACAGCTTGCCTTCGGCATGTGCTGCCGCAACAGCTTCTTTTAAATAAGGCTCGTCTATTTTTTTATCATTAATATAAAGGTCATCGCCTTCGAGTCGAATTTTATCACCCGGTACGCCAATCACTCGTTTTATAAATTTTCGGCCTTGCTCTGGAACATCAAACACTACGACCTCACCAAATTTCGGCTCGCGTATCGTATACAAAATTTTATTTACTATTAACCGTTCGCCGGTCTCGAAATTAGGCTTCATGGAAGGTCCGTCGACGATGAATGGTGAAAACAAAAATTGACGAATGAGAAATACGAGAACGACCGCAATGACTAAAGCCTTGATCCATTCTACGACTTCTTTATAAGCTCCGCCCTGTTTTCCTGAGCCGGATGCATGGGCTGCTGCACGGTTTGGTAAATTCTGCTCAATGTCCGCATGTTCCTGCGTATTTTTCATTTCATGATCATTGCCATTGTCCAGCCCGTCATTTCGCTGCTGTGAGTCCATTCAGTCCGCCTTCTTCCCATATGCTGTAATATGTAAATGACCTTTGAGAAAAAACGAAAAGGAGCTTGTTTGCGCAAGCCCCTCTTGTCGTTTGTTCTTAACGAATTTCTTTAATACGAGCAGCTTTTCCGCGAAGACTACGTAGGTAGTACAATTTCGCGCGACGTACTTTACCACGGCGAGCCACTTCGATTTTTTCGATTTTAGGCGAGTTAAGCGGGAAAGTTCTTTCCACACCAACACCGTAGGAAATTTTACGCACTGTAAAAGTTTCGCTGATTCCACCGCCGCGACGTTTGATTACAACGCCTTCGAACAATTGGATACGCTCACGAGTTCCCTCGATAACTTTTACATGAACTTTTAGCGTGTCACCTGGACGAAAGTTCGGTAGACCTTGGCGCAGATTTTCTTGCGCGATTGTTTGCAAAAGATTCATTTGATTCACTCCTTCCACCATAGACGTTCTTATAAGCTCACCGGATTCCTCTGAATCGGTTCATCGCTGATAGCGGACCGTCCGACTTTACGAACAACATTAGAAATTTTACCATAGCTAGCCCAATAATACAACACGATTTTTTTATTCATAAATCATGTATACTAAATGATGACAAACACCGACATGAAGAGGTGACAAAATTGCACCATATTAAACAATCTTTTTGTAACAAAACAAAAGGGGGAATCGCATCTGTACTATTAATATTAACCATTTCTGCACCATTGCAAACCTCTGCTGAATCCTTGGCTTTTAAAGATACGAATGGACACTGGGCTGGCTCCTATATCTCTTGGGCTGTTGATCAGAAATTAGCTCAAGGTTATGGGGATAATTCCTTCAAGCCAAACAAGGGTGTTAATGAAGCTGAGTTTCTTGCTATGCTATTGAGAGCCTATGGATTAGTCACAACATCTTCTTCCAGCGCCAGCAATTGGACCAAGCCTTATTACGATTATGCGAATAATTTGGGCTGGCCTATCAATAACGCTTCACAAAATGTCGAATTCCGACGTGGACAAGCTGCGTTGCTTCTAGCTTCCGCGGCAAATGGAAAGGAATTTACAGAGCAAAGCGCAATTCAGTGGCTGCTTGATGAGAAAATATCGAACGGACGCACCTCTGCCACCGTTAGCGGCTTCATACCAGATGGAAAGCTTACACGCGCTGAGGCGCTTACCTTCTTCTATAACCTCAAACTTCACTCAAAAGCGTTGTCCGATGCTAAAATTATTAACACCGTTGATCGCCTTCATGAAATAACGTTAAACGATTCGCTGCAAAAGCTTCAACAAACGCTCGGAAAACCGTCAAGAATTGATCCAAGCGAATATGGTTTCTCCTGGTACGTTTATAATAGCAGCTATACCAACTACATGATGTTCGGCATCCAAAATGATCGGGTAATCGCACTTTTCTCCAACGGCAAAGATAGCTGGGCGATGAAGTCGGGCATCCAGATCGGTCAAACGATTGGTAATGCCAAAAAGCTGGTTGGCGAAGCAACCAATGTCGAGACAAATAACGATTATTATGCTTACACTACAAAAAACGTACATACCGTTCTCTTCATTGACCGACGTGATGGAAACAAAATAGCTGGTGTCATGCAAATGGATCAATCCGTTTTCAAATCCACAGCGTTAAAATCAGCCAATACATCCAAGCTGGCAGACGCATATGAACAACAGCTCTTTGATCTTACTAACGCTGAGCGCGCTGTTCGCAAAATACCTCTGCTGCAATGGGACAAGCTCGCTGCTGCCTCTGCGCATGGTCACAGCAACGATATGAGTACACGTAAATTTTTTGACCATACAAATCCAGATGGCTCGTCTCCCTTTGACCGAATGAAAGCAAAAGGCGTTAAGTATCACTCAGCTGCCGAAAACATAGCTGCCGGATACAAAAATAGCATATTTGCTCACTATGGCTGGGTCAATTCAACAGAAGGCCATCGTGAAGCACTATTAAACAGCAAGCTTGAGCGACTAGGTACAGGTGTTGCATTAGGCGGAACCTATAACGTCTACTATACCCAAAATTTTTACACGCCATAATCATCGAATACTTCTAAATAAACAAAGCCGCAACGAAATTCGTTGCGGCTTTGTTTATTAGCTAGGGTTGTACTATTTGCCTGTCTTATTAGGCTCCTGCTTTAACTGTGAAGCCACCCATTTGCGTTCCTTGTCCGTAAGCGGGGCGCTCTTCAGAAGGTCAGGACGGCGCTGCAGCGTCCGCAGCAGCGACTGCTCACGACGCCACACCTCAATATTCGCATGATGACCAGATATAAGAACATCCGGGACATCCCAGCCGCGGAACGACGCAGGCCGAGTGTAATGGGGATGCTCAAGCAAACCTGTGCTATATGAATCTGTAACGGCAGAAGTTTCATTGCCAAGCACTCCTGGCAGTAATCTAACAACGCTATCGATGAGCACCATTGCAGGTATTTCTCCACCCGTAAGCACGTAATCACCAATCGACAGCTCGTCTGTTACAAGATGCTCGCGTATACGCTCATCATAACCTTCATAGTGACCGCAAATAAGAACCAAATGCTGTTCCTTTGCAAGCTCTTCAGCCTTCTTCTGCGTAAACTGTGCTCCTTGCGGGCATAGAAGAATAACACGCGGCTTTATATTGTCATCCAGCTTTAGATCCTCTACTGCAGCAAAGACCGGATCTGGCTTCAAGACCATGCCGCCACCGCCGCCGTATGGATAATCATCAACCGTGTTATGCTTATTGCCTGAATAAGCACGGAAGTTGATTGCTTGAGGGGATACGATCCCCTTCTCTTTCGCTTTTCCTAAAATGCTCGAATTGAACACGCCGTCGAACATTTCGGGAAACAGCGTCAGCACATCTATTTTCATCGGTTAAATCAATCCTTCCATCAAATGGACCGTCACGATTTTCTCTTTTGTGTCGACATTGACTAAGACATCATCAATAACAGGCAAAAGCAATTGCTTCCCCGAGCCTTTCGGACGATCCACCACCCATACGTCATTTGCTCCTGGGCTTAGAATTTCCGAAATCGTGCCCAGCTCCTCGCCTTCCTCGGTAACGACGCGGCAGCCTATAATTTCGTGATAATAATATTCACCTTCTTCAAGCTCAAGCTGCTGGTCGGCTGAAATTTTCAATACCCAGCCTTTATATTTCTCAACCGCATTAATATCAGTGAAGCCTTCCAGCTTCAATATGTATACGTTTTTGTTCGCGCGTGAGCTGATTACTTTAACTTCCAGTGAAGCTCCGCTTTCCTCGTTCACCATAAGAAGCTTGTTTCCAGAAGCAAATCTATCCTCTGCAAAATCCGTTTGCGAAAGAATTTTCAACTCTCCGCGGATACCGTGCGTATTTACGACTTTCCCGACTGTAAACCATTTTTCGTTCATTAGAACCAGCCCTTCATATGTGTATAGCCTTATTATACATGCAAAAACGGCTTCGTTCCATGTTGAAGAACGAAGCCGTAATGATTAACGACATCCATGGATAAGTGTACATATTGAAAAGAAGGTTAGGACATTCATCCCAACCTTCTCTTCATACGTACATCATGACATAATGTCGACGATGACACGCTTTTGCGATTTCACGGAAGCAGAAGTCACTACCGTGCGAATCGCTTTCGCTATGCGTCCCTGTTTACCGATGATTTTACCGATATCCTCGGGGTGAACCGAAAGCTCGTATATCGTGCCACGGTCATCATCCTTCACATTGATTTGCACCTGTTCAGGATGATCAACCAATGCCTTCGCTATGACAAGAATCAATTCTTTCATCTCAAGGCCCTCCGCTATTCAACAGTTATTTCTGTTGCTTAAGCTCATGGAACTTTTTAAGAACACCAGCTTTGGAAAGCAAGTCACGAACGGTATCAGAAGCTTGCGCTCCAGTTTGCAACCATTTTAGCGCTTTCTCTTCATCAATCTTAACTTGAGCCGGTTGTGCAACCGGGTTATAAGTACCGATTTCTTCGATAAAACGACCATCACGCGGCGAACGGGAATCCGAAACTACTACGCGGTAGAAAGGAGCTTTGTGAGCACCAATTCTTTTCAAACGAATACGTACTGCCATTAAAAATTCACCTCCTTCAAAGAGTAAACAACCATTAAAACGGGAACTTCATATTTTTGCCGAGCATACCTTTCAGGCCCTTCTTGCCGCCCTTAGGTCCTTTCGGTCCCATCATCGATGAGAATTGCTTCATCATTTTTTTCATATCGTCAAACTGCTTAATGAGGCGGTTTACCTCAACGATCGTTGTTCCGCTACCTGCAGCAACACGCTTGCGGCGACTGTGATTAAGCAGCTCTGGCTTTTGCTTCTCCTCTTTCGTCATGGAGCGGACAATCGCCTCGACGCGGCCGATTTGTTTCTCATCGACCTTCATATCCTTCATGCCCTTCATCTTGTTCATGCCGGGCAGCATATCCATAATTTGATCAAGCGGCCCCAAATTGCGAACCTGCTCCATCTGCTCAAGAAAATCGTCGAACGTAAACTCTGCTGTACGCATTTTACGTTCCATTTCCTTCGCTTTATCTGCATCAATGTTCGACTGCGCCTTCTCAATAAGAGATAGCATATCGCCCATGCCGAGAATACGTGAAGCCATACGCTCTGGATGGAACGGCTCCAAGGAGTCGATCTTCTCACCCATTGCTGCGAATTTAATCGGACAGCCTGTAACTGCTTTTACCGATAGCGCCGCGCCACCGCGAGTATCGCCATCGAGCTTCGTTAGTACAACGCCTGTTAAAGCGAGCTGTTCATGAAAGCTTTGTGCAACGTTTACAGCATCTTGTCCTGTCATTGCATCAACAACGAGGAGAACCTCATCCGGCTTTGTAACCTGATGAATTTGCTTAAGCTCTTCCATCAGCTCTTCGTCGATATGTAAACGACCGGCGGTATCAATAATGACATAGTCATTGCCGTTGTCTTTGGCATGCTGTAGTCCAGCACGCGCAATCTCTACAGGTGATGTCTGATCACCCAAGGAGAAGACCGGCGCATTGATTTGTTCACCAAGCACTTGAAGCTGCTTAATGGCAGCAGGACGATAAATATCACAAGCGATAAGAAGCGGCTTATTGTTGCTCTTCTGAAGCAATTTTGCCAGCTTGCCTGAAGTTGTTGTCTTACCCGCACCTTGCAAACCCGCCATCATAATGACTGTCGGAGGCTTATTAGCCTTAACCAGCTTGCTCTGCGTGCCGCCCATCAGCTCGGTCAGCTCTTTATTTACGATATCGATGACGACCATGCCGGGCGTGAAGCTCTTGGATACATCGAGGCCAATAGCCCGTTCCTTCACCTTCGCAATAAAGTCCTTCACGACTTTAAAGTTAACGTCTGCCTCTAGAAGCGCCAAACGCACTTCACGCATTGCTTCACTAACATCATCCTCGGAAACCTTGCCTTTGCCCCTCAGCTTGCTGAACACATTTTGAAGCCGACTCGATAAGCTCTCAAATGCTGCCATGTACCGTCACCTCCATTCTTCATGTTTTATTCGGCTAATTTAAATTGTGCAATGACACTCATAAGCGCCTGCTTGTCCTGCTCTGCAATGGAAAGCTCGTTAACGCTGTTTACAAGCTGCACAGTTAATTGTTGAAAGGATTCATGTCTTACAAGCAAGCCTAGCTTGCCTTCATAACTTTCTAGCACTTGTTCTGCACGCTTGATGTGCTCATATACCGCTTGTCTGCTAATTCCAAACTCGCCAGCAATTTCCCCAAGTGTGAAGTCGTCGTGAAAATAATATTTGAGAAACGTCCGCTGCTTCTCTGTCAAGAGCGGCTCGTAAAAGTCGAACAACAAGTTTATTCGGGTTGTCTTGGACAAGGCATCTGGTTCATTTGCTTTCATCCCCTCAGCCCCTCCTGTTATTTGCTTGTTCTGCCGACAAGGTAAATACCTTTACACCAGCAACGTCTTTTATAATACATGACACTATAGGCTGCTGTCAAGTATTTTCCCTTGTCACCTTTACGAGCTGTTTTAACTGCTCCAAACCATCGTTAATCGCCGCTTACTCCGACGTTTTTTCAGCTTCAGAATCATCTTCACGCTGGATTAATCCAGCAAACAATGCATGAATAAATTGCTCTGAATCGAATTGCTGCAAATCACCCATTTTTTCGCCAAGACCTACAAGCTTAACCGGGAGGCTTAGCTCATTACGAATAGCAATTACGATTCCGCCTTTAGCTGTGCCATCAAGCTTTGTCAGCACGAGACCGGTTACGCCGCTTTTCTCGCCAAATAATTTTGCTTGGCTAAGTGCGTTTTGGCCAGTCGTTGCATCAAGCACAAGAAGAACCTCATGAGGAGCGTCAGGAAGCTCGCGCTGAATCACGCGGAAAATCTTGTTCAGCTCTTCCATCAAATTTGTTTTGTTTTGCAGCCTGCCAGCCGTATCGCATAACAGAACGTCTACGCCGCGCTGCTTTGCAGCTTGCACCGCATCGAACATCACTGCTGCAGGGTCAGCTCCTGATTGCTGCTTAATGACATCGACACCAACACGCTGTCCCCATACCTCCAGCTGCTCAATAGCTCCTGCGCGGAACGTATCGCCAGCTGCCATAAGCACACTCTTGCCTTCGCTCTTAAATTTATGAGCAAGCTTGCCAATGGTCGTCGTCTTGCCAACGCCATTTACGCCAACGAACAAAATAACAGTGATGCCGCTTGGCGCCATCCGCAAGCCGGAATGATCGTCACCCTTCATGAGCTGAATCAGCTTCTCAGATAGGATTGGCTGCAAATCCGAAGCATCCTCGATCTTCCGTTTTTTCACTTCAACCCGCAGATCGTCAATAAGCTGCATAACGGTATTCACACCAACATCGGCGCCAATTAATATTTCCTCTAGTTCTTCATAAAACTGCTCATCGATTTTTTTGCGGCGTGTGATAAGCTCTTCTACCTTCTCAACAAAAGCCGTACGCGTCTTCGATAAGCCTTCTTTGAAAATATTTGTCACCGCTTCTGTCTTTGTAGCGATACTTTCCTTCAGCTTCTTAAAAAAACTCATCGTTCCAACTCCCCATCCTCACGTTGCCGTTTTTTCTATAAGTTATGCGGATACCGGCTCTTCATCCTCTAAGCGTACAGAAACGAGCTTCGATACGCCGCCTTCCTCCATCGTAACACCATATAGCACATCCGCTTCCTCCATCGTGCCTTTACGATGAGTAACGACGATAAACTGCGTAAGCTCTGAAAACTCACGCAAATATTGAGCAAAGCGTGATACGTTTGCCTCATCAAGCGCAGCTTCAACCTCATCAAGCACGCAGAACGGAACGGGTTTCACCTGTAAAATCGCAAATAACAAAGCGATTGCGGTCAAAGCTCTTTCTCCACCAGAGAGCAGCTGTAGATTTTGAAGTTTTTTGCCTGGCGGCTGAGCGACAATGTCGATTCCTGTATCAAGAACACGATCTGGCTCAACGAGCACAAGATCAGCTCGGCCACCACCGAACAGCTTCGCGAATACGATAACAAAATGACTGCGAATCGCTTCAAACGTCGCTTTGAATCGTTTGGACATCTCATCGTCCATCTCGCGAATGACCTGGTACAACGTCGTTTTTGCGTCGATCAAATCATCCTTCTGCTCGGACAAAAACTCAAAACGTTCGCTGACACGCTCATACTCCTCGATCGCACCTAAGTTCACTTCGCCTAGAGCGGTTATCTGACGTTTAACGTCTCTAACCTCATTTTGTGTACCGAGAACATCCTCAGGTATAGGGTACTGCTCCTTAGCGAGCTCATAGCTAAGCTCATATTCCTCACTGAGCTTCCGAAGCAAGTTATCAAGCTCAACGTCTAGACGGTTAGCCGCAATTTCGGTCTGCCTCATCTGCTCTTCAACCGTCCGAAGTTGTCCGCGCTGCTCCTTCGTTTCACTTTCGCCCAAATCGAGCTCAGCAATACGCTTAGCGCGTGCTGATCGTTTGAAATCCGTTTGCTCTGCACATTCCTGCTTCTTCAAACGCAGGTGATTGAGCTGTTCAATCTGCTGTACCGTTTCATCGGCATGCCTTGCGATTTCTTCCTCTTGCTGAACGGACAAGGAGCGCAAGCTTCCAAGCTCTTGCTTCGCTCGACCAATTTCCGCTCGTACTCTCGCTGATTGATCTTCGAACGATAATTTTTCTTGATCAGTCTTCGCGGCAGCGATCTTAATATCGGTAAGCTGGCCTTGCAGCTCTTCCTTCGCAAATTCGCTAGCTTTACGCCGCTCTTCTGCCATACGAATCGCTTCCTGCAGCCTCGCTTCATCTACAACCAGCTGTTCTAAACGGAGCTCTGCAGCTTTGGCTGCTGCCTGAACATCTTTCTGCTCGGACAAATGAGTGTTCCGATCTGCTGAATACAGCTGACGCTGCTCGTCGAGATGCTTCGCCTCATTGTGAAGCTGCTGAAGCTCAGCTCTTATTTGCTGCTCTTCAATGCGGCTTTTCTCGCCTTCTGCACGCAGCTCCTCAATATTGTGGGTGCGAATAGAATGTTCTTTGCGCAAATCGCTTAGCTTATTACGAAGCTGCTCTACCATCTTGCGAGCATCTGCAATCTCTTGATCAAGCGAGTCGATTTGTCGTTGACGACCAAGCAGGCTAGCGCCTTTCTTCTGCAAGCTGCCCCCCGTCATTGAACCGCCAGCATTAACAATATCACCTTCAAGCGTGACGACGCGGTATCGATATTGACATTTCGATGCAATCCGGTTGGCTTGCTCCAGCGTTTCGGCTAGCAAAACATTGCCAAGCAAACTGTTCACAATCGCTGAATAGCGGTCATCCGAGCTTACCAAATCAGCAGCAACGCCTACGAAGCCCTCAATGGATTCGGCTATACGTTTGTCATGCTCAGGAACTTGTCTGCCACGTATGACATCGAGCGGCAGGAAGGTAGCTCGTCCTAGCTGACGCTGCTTCAAGAATGCGATAGCTGCGCGAGCCGTTTTCTCATCCTCCATGACCACATGCTGCAAGGCCCCGCCCAGTGCAGTCTCAACGGCAGTCTCAATGCGTTCAGGAACACGAACAAGCTCCGCAACCGCGCCATGAACACCGCTGATTCCACTATTGCCGCGTCTGGAAGCTTTGAGAACTTCCTTTACGCCCTGCATAAAGCCATCAAGCGCATCCTGCATTTCTTTCATGGTATCGCGCCTAGAAACATGGCTGTCGAGCTTCTGCTCCCACTTTCGCATAGCTAAAGTGATCTCTTCCAAACTTTGAGAAATCTTTCTCGTTTGTTCAGATTCCGTAAGCGTTTTGTTTCTTGCCTGTTCTAGTCGCGCCAGTGTTGATTCAAGCGCAGCCGCAAGTGCAGAGCGTCTCTCGTCCAATTTTTCCTGCTGCTCCAACCATTTGCTCTCATCCTCGCTAATTCGCTCCATCCGCCGCTGCAATGCTTCTTGCTGCTGCGAAGCATAACGAATTTCGTTGCGGTGCTGCGCCATCGAGCTGAGCACTTCCAATAGCTCGCTTTTGAGTGTTTCTTCCGCATCAACGACTGCTCCGCCTGCAACGCCTACGAGACGCGCTTCTTCATCGGCTATTTTTGAGCGCAGATCTGCTAGCTGCAGCTGCAACGCAGCTGCGCGGCTGCGAAATTCCGCTTCTTCCTGCGTCATTGTGACAATGCGAGCGTCCTGTGCAGCGATTGACTCTTCAAGCTGACGTTTATTTTGCTCCAAGTTGCGCTTGCGTTCCTTCAGTACCTCGCCGTATCCTTCACATTTCTCGAAATCCTCACTAATTTGCAGCATCGCTTCATGAAGCTGATCAAGCTCAAGCTCAAGCTCCCGTAGCTGCTGACGATCCTTCTCCAAATGTGCATCATGTTTGCTGACAACCGTAGATAGCTGAAGCTGCTCCTGCTGCAAACGCTCAAGCTTGCCGTTTGCCTCCGTCCATGAACCATGAATCTGTTCGATGTTATGTACGTACATAGAGATTTCCTTCGTTTTCAGCTGTTCCTTGAGCGCTTTGAAGTGAATGGCTTTCTCCGATTGCTTGCGAAGCGGGCCAACCTGATCTTCAAGCTCTGTCACCAGATCATGAATGCGAAGCAGATTTTGCTCGGTTTCATCAAGCTTTCTCTGCGCTTCGCGCTTACGCGACTTGTATTTGACGATGCCGGAGGCTTCTTCAAATATTCCGCGACGATCCTCCGAGCGCGTGCTTAAAATTTCTTCAATTCGGCCTTGTCCAATGATGGAATAAGCTTCTTTACCGATACCGGTATCCATGAATAGCTCGGTAATATCTTTTAGCCTGCATGGCTGCTTGTTTATTAAATATTCGCTATCTCCGCTGCGATGTACACGCCGTGTCACTGTTACCTCGTTATACTCGAGCGGCAATGCCCCATCCGAGTTATCAAGAGTAAGGGATACCTCGCTGTAGTTGACAGCTTTCCTAGCATCGCTTCCGGCAAAAATAATATCTTCCATCTTGCCGCCGCGGAGGCTCTTTGCGCTTTGCTCACCGAGCACCCAGCGTATGCCGTCCGAGATGTTGCTTTTTCCGCTGCCGTTCGGCCCTACAACCGCAGTAATACCGGTTACAAACTCCATTTCGGTCCGATCAGCGAAAGACTTAAAGCCTGATAATTCAATCCGTTTCAGAAACATGTCTTGGTTTTCACCTCACCCCTCATTGTACCACATCTTATGGGCCTTGATAACCATTTAAGCTACTAAAAGCAACCAAATGCTGCGTTTATCACCTTATTTCAGCTGGTTAAACCGCTCTTCCTTTTTATCAGGGCTACATAATAAACGTTCATAAAAAAAGAGAGCGCCCGGCAGGTCAGAAGACCTTCCGGAAACTCTCTATGCTGATTAGCCTTGTTCCTGCGATAGCGTGCGCCATGCTTCAGCTGCAGCACGCTGCTCCGCTTCCTTCTTCGTCCTCCCGCTGCCGACGCCAAAACGCTCTTCACCGAGATATACTTCAACGACAAATTCACGGTCATGCGCAGGTCCACGTTCTTCAATGATTCGGTATTCCACTGCACCAAGCCCATGATGCTGCGATCGTTCCTGCAGCTTCGACTTGGAGTCTTTAACAAGAAGACCATAGTCGTTTGACTCAACAAAAGGAAACATATGCTCATTAAGAAAAGCTCTCGTTTCCTCAATTCCTGCGTCAAGGAAAATGGCACCGACAAACGACTCGAACAAATCAGCTAGCAAAGCTTGCCTTTGCCGACCGCCTAGCTGCTCTTCACCGCGTCCGAGAAGCACATGCGAACCGAGCTCCAAGCGTTCAGCAAATTGGGCTAAAGATGGCTCGCAGACGATTGATGCACGCATTCTCGTGAGCTCGCCCTCAGGCCGCTGCGGATACGTTGCGAACAAATACTCAGAAACGAGTAATTGAAGCACCGCATCTCCCAAAAATTCCAAACGCTCATTATCCTGAGCTGACCCGCGCTTGTGTTCATTTACATAAGAAGTATGAGTGAAAGCTTGCCTCAGCAGCTTTGTCCGCTTAAAACTGAGCTGCAGCCGCTGCTGCAGCTCATAGAAGGAATCACGCTTCATAAACTTTCATCACGATCGATGCGTTGTGACCGCCGAAGCCAAATGAGTTGGACAATGCTATCCTTACATTCGCTTCACGCGGTTTATTAGGTACATAATCAAGATCGCACTCCGGGTCTTGATTGTCTAAATTAATAGTCGGAGCGATGATGCCGCTTTTGATAGTCAAGCCGAGAATTACGGCTTCAACGCCGCCAGCAGCACCTAGTAAATGACCTGTCATCGATTTCGTTGAGCTGACCGCTACTTTATAAGCATGGTCGCCGAGCGCTTTTTTGATCGCTTTTGTCTCTGAGCGATCACCGACAGGTGTCGAAGTGCCGTGCGCATTGATATAGTCGATCTCAGAAGGATCAATTCCAGCATCCTTGAATGCTTTCACCATGCAGCGAGCTGCACCATCTGGATCTGGCTCAGTCATGTGATGAGCGTCACCGCTCATACCGTAGCCAATAACCTCAGCATAAATTTTTGCACCGCGTGCCTGCGCATGCTCAAGGGATTCAAGCACGAGTACACCAGCGCCTTCGCCCATTACGAAACCATCACGGTCAACATCGAACGGACGACTTGCTTTTTCAGGCTCTTCATTGCGAACGGACATCGCACGCATCGAGCAGAAGCCTGCCATGCCAGTCGGTCTGATCGTCGCTTCTGCTCCGCCAGCAATCATCACGTCAGCGTCGCCGCGTTGAATCAATTTGAAAGAATCGCCGATGGAATGAGTGCCCGTAGCACAAGCGGTTACTGCCGTACTATTTGGACCTTTCGCACCAGTAAGCATGGATACTTGTCCAGAAGCCATGTTCGCGATCATCATCGGAATAAAGAAAGGGCTGACGCGCTTAGGGCCTTTCTCCAGCAAAATATTGTGCTGGTCTTCCCAAGTGCCTAGTCCACCGATACCGGAACCGACCATAACGCCAACACGCTCAGGGTCTGCATTCGTACCAATTTGCAAATCAGCATCTTTAACTGCCAATTGACTAGCTACAGCAGCAAATTGTACGAAACGATCCATTCTGCGTGCTTCTTTTTTATCTAAACCGTAATCTTCGGGATTGAAATTTTTAACTTCTGCGGCAATGCGCGTCGGATACTCAGAGAAATCGAAAGCTTCAACAACCGATACACCTGATTTTCCATCCAGCAAGTTACCCCAGAACTCTTCCAAATCGGAACCGAGTGAGGTAATAACCCCCATACCCGTAACAACAACTCTTTGTTTCATTCGATTCACCTCTATGTCCAGCAAATTTGATGCGCAAGCTGCGTCACCTTTGTTAATCGGTCAATGTTGCTATATTGCGTATACCCTGCTTATATTTCTCCGTAAATACAAGCCTAGCCGTACCAAACGGCGAAACCTTTACGCTTGAAATATAAGGAGGTATAAATGAGATGCACATAAAGCCATTCACGCTTCTTTATATAAAAGCTGCCTTGCTTGCTTAAGTGTAATGCATGAAACTGCCTAGATGGAGAGAAGTCCCGTTTATTAAAAACGGGACTTGTCCTTCTTACGTATGAGATTGTATGTATTTAACTACTTCTCCCACAGTGGTGATAGTCTCAGCATCTTCATCAGAAATTTCCATATCAAACTCGTCTTCTAGCTCCATGACCAATTCAACGACATCAAGAGAGTCAGCGCCGAGGTCATCTTTAAATGAAGCTTCAAGTGTAACTTCCGCTTCGTCTACGCCTAGTCGGTCGATGACGATACGTTTTACGCGATCTACTACTTCGGACATCCGGTTCACCTCCTCCATGGTATTATACGAGAATTAAAGATAAAATGCCATACGTAACCGTTTTAATTCATTATTGCTGAATTATCTGGTGTTACATATACATGCCGCCGTCCACATGAATCGTCTGTCCAGTCATATAGGCTGAAGCATCCGAAGCAAGAAAACGGACTGCGTTTGCGATGTCGCTCGGATCTCCGAGACGGGCAAGCGGAATTTGGCCAGATAAAGATTGGCGCATTTCTTCCGGCAGCTTGTCCGTCATTTCGGTTTGAATAAATCCTGGGGCTACACAGTTAACTGTAATGCCGCGTGACGCAAGCTCGCGGGCACTAGCCTTAGTAAGACCAATGACACCAGCTTTGGCTGCGACATAGTTAGCCTGCCCAGGGTTTCCGAGCACACCAACAACAGAAGAAATGTTGATGATTCGGCCGGAGCGTTGTTTCATCATAGAGCGAGTGACCGCTTTAATGCCATTGAAAACCCCTTTTAAGTTGGTTTCAATGACTTGGTCAAACTCGTCTTCCTTCATACGCATGATTAAATTATCTCTTGTAATGCCCGCATTATTCACTAATATGTCAACCGCTCCGAATTGCTCGATGACTTCCTTGACCATCGCTTCAAATTCATCTACTTTGCCAACATTAGCTTTTATTACAATAGCGCGTCTACCGAGTGCTTCTACAGCTTGCGCCGTTTCAGCTGCTGCCGCTTCGCTGCCTGAGTAGTTAATGGCAACATCCGCGCCTGCCTCGGCGAGGGCAATAGCAATCGATCTGCCAATGCCCCGCGATGCGCCTGTTACGAGTGCTTTTTTTCCTTCCAAGCTAGCAAACATCGAATCCCCTCCATCCTATTGTTCATTCACCTGCAGCGCTTCAAGCGCACTGATGCTGTTAATCGAGATGACGCGTAGATTTTTGTCGACTTTTTTGATGAGGCCGGCAAGCACCGTTCCCGACCCGATTTCCACAAATGTATCAACGCCTTGCTCGACTAAATAACGTACGCTATCTTCCCAAAGGACAGGTGAGCACACCTGTTCTACGAGCAGACCACGTATCTCATCCGCCGATGTTACCGCATTGGCAGTGACATTCGCCACAACAGGAACTTTAGCATCCTTCATCGCTATATCAGCTAATGTCGCTTGAAGATTTACAGCTGCAGGCTTCATTAGGGATGAATGGAATGGACCGCTTACTTCAAGAGGAATAACCCGTTTTGCTCCAGCCTCTTCTTTGCCGCGCTGGACAACAGCATCAACACCTGCTGCAGTACCTGACACCACAATTTGACCCGGACAATTCACATTTGCAAGCTCAACAGCCGAGCCTTCAGCTGTAATTGCCGCACAAAGCGCTGCGAGCGTATCGCGTTCAGCGCCGAGCACTGCTGCCATTGCGCCTTGGCCGCTAGGAACAGCTTGCTCCATAAATTGACCGCGAGCACGGACAGTACGAACAGCATCATCAAAGGATAGGACTCCAGCAGCGACAAGCGCGCTATACTCCCCAAGACTGTGCCCAGCAACATAATCCGGCTTCAGCCCCCGGCCTTCCAACGCTTCCAATAGCGCAACGCTAACGGTAAGCAGTGCTGGCTGTGTATTCGCTGTTTGTTTAAGCGTATCTTCTGGTCCTTCAAAAATAATCTGGCTTAATGAGAAGCCCAATGCCTCATCCGCTTGTTCAAAAATCGCACGGGAACGATCAAACGCATCATAGGCGTCCTTGCCCATTCCGACAGCTTGTGCGCCTTGCCCCGGAAAAACAAATGCTATTTTACTCATAACGTTTCCCCCTTACACACGTATACGGCTCGAACTGCATCAAACAGTATAGCTCGTTTCGCGGTGATATGTAAGCTCGTCATAAGAGGAAAACTTATAACGTCTTATTTTTTCAAAAAGCTGCAACGCTCATACTACCATACCAGAACGGAAGCTCCCCATGTCAAGCCGCCGCCGAAACCTACAAGTACAAGGCGGTCTCCTTCACTGACACGACCCTGCTCAACGGCTTCAGCCAGTGCAACTGGAATGGATGCCGATGACATATTACCGTATTTGTCCAAATTGACCATCGCTTTATCTTCCGACAAGCTTAGTCTGTTTAAAGCGGACTGGATAATCCGAATATTCGCTTGATGAGGAATAAGAAGATCAATATCTTCTTTGTTTAGGCCAGCTTTCTGCAAAGCCTCTTCAGCCACGCTGCCCATAATTCTAACCGCAAACTTGAATACATCATTGCCAGCCATATGAATGAAATGCTGCTTCGACTGGATACTTTCTTCCGATGCTGGAACGCGTGATCCGCCTCCATGAACCTTCAGCAAGTCTCCACCGCTTCCGTCTGCGCCAAGCACAAACGATTGGAAGCCGCGGCCTTCTTCAACCGGTCCAAGTACAACTGCTCCTGCACCGTCACCGAACAAAATGCATGTGTTGCGATCCGTGTAATCAGTAATTCGCGATAGCGTCTCAGCGCCTACAACAAGCACATGCTTGTACATGCCGCTGGCGATCATACTCGTTCCTGTCGCTAGTCCATATATAAACCCGGAGCAAGCAGCCGACAAGTCGAACGCAGCCGCTTGCTTTGCTCCCAGCTTATCTTGAAGCAAGCAGGCAGTCGAAGGAAAAAACATATCAGGCGTAATTGTAGCAACTATAATGAGATCGATATCTTCTGCCGTAAGTCCAGCAGCAGCAATCGCTTCACGCGATGCATGCAGTGCAAGATCGGATGTTGCTTCTTCTGCTGATGCTAGGCGGCGTTCTTTAATGCCTGTGCGAGTAACAATCCATTCATCATTTGTTTCAACCATTGCTTCTAGCTCTTTGTTCGATAAAATACGTTCTGGCACGTATTTACCAGTACCAATTATTCCGACAGGATGTAAACCCATTTCGCACACTCACTTCCCGTTGATTTCTGATGCGATTGTTTCAATTAATTGTCCTTGAATGGCGCTGCGAGCCTGTCTTACGGCATTTTTCACAGCGAGGGCATCCGAGGAGCCGTGGCATTTTACTACAAGGCCATTCAGTCCAAGCAAAGGTGCACCGCCATGCTCCTTATAGTCCATTCTCTTCTTAAGCACACGCAGCTTAGGAAGCATGATTGCCGCAGCAAGCTTCGTTAACAGCGTTTGACCGAAAGCGTCCTTAAGCGAATCAAAAATCGTACCCGCGGCGCCTTCCATGGCTTTCAGCATAATATTGCCGGCAAAACCGTCGCAAACAAGGACATCGCAATTTCGATTTAGAACATCCCTTGCTTCAACGTTGCCGATAAAATTCACTGGAGCTTGCTCAAGCAAAGCGTAAGCCGCTTTAGCCATTTCATTTCCCTTCATCGCTTCAGTTCCCACGTTCAGAAGCCCAACTCTCGGCTTCTCCAGTCCGTGAACCTTTGCACGATAAATGCTTCCCATAATTGCATATTGCAGCAGATGCTCCGGCTTTGCATCCATATTCGCTCCCAAATCAAGCGTAAGAATGCCGACATCATCCATCGTAGGCATCATAGGAGCGAGCGCGGGCCGTTCGATTCCATCCATTCGACCGACGACAAGAAGTCCAGTCGCCATCAAAGCACCAGTATTGCCTGCTGACAGCATAGCATCTGCCTGCTTTTCACGAACGAGCTGTCCAGCAACGACCATGGATGCTCCTTTTTTGCGGCGTACCGCTTTAACAGGCTCATCATCTGGACCAATGACCTCATCAGCATGGCAAATGGTTATATTAGCGGGCTTCTGCCCTTTCATGAGCGGTTCAATAACAGACGTTTCACCAACGAGCAGCAGCTCTGTATCGGGCCACTGCGCCGCCGCGTCAAGCGCTCCTTGCACAATTAAGCCAGGGGCGTTGTCTCCCCCCATAGCATCAATAGCGATCCGCACGTACGTCTCCTCCTTCAGCATCTGTGTCTCCCGCGGACCGATAAATAACAAAGTTACCCTGGAACACCATTTCGTCTCCGACATATGTGAACAGCTCTACCTTCGCCTTGCTTCGCTCGCCCGAAATGGAACGAACATAAGCCTTGGCAATACATTTCTCCCCAAGCTTAACAGGTCGAATGAATCTAATGTCCGCTGTTACGGTAAGTGCAATTTCATCATCTATAATAGCAACGGCAAGTGAATTTGCTTGTGCAAATACGTGATGACCGCGTGCAATGCCCGTTCTGGAGAATACATGTTCTTCACGAATCTCGAATACCGAGATGCCGTTCTTGTCCAATTCCAAATCGACAATATCACCAATCACCTCGTGCAATGCGAGCGAGCGAACGGAGTCGTATGAACGTTCTGCCATCAGCTTCAGACGTTCTCTAAGCTCTGGTATACCAAGCTCCATCCGGTCAAGGCGTATCGTCTGGATGCTTACTTTGAGCAACCTAGTCAGTTCCCGATCCGTTATAAAAGGATTTTCATCAATGTGTCGGGCAAGCTGCTGATGCCGCTGCCGTTTGGGCATTCGTTCGATGTTCGGCACCACCTTTTACCAAATAGTGAATGATAGACAATCTTATATCTGTTCCGCGGCCTTGTGAGGCATCAGTACGATTAGTATATGTATGTTGCTTGATATTATCACCTGGTACTAATTAAGTATATAAAAAAATACGCTCGAGCGCAATGTTGCATAAAAATATAACTGCTTTTTCATCCATTCCCTAGCGTTACACGAATCGATATGAGCAAAAAAATAGCACTTCATCACATGGATGAAGTGCTATCCCAGACATCATTTCTTATTGAGAAATGATCTCTTTTGTTTTGTAATATCCACAAACTTTGCATACGTGGTGAGCCAATTTCAGCTCGCCGCATTGCTCACACTTCACCATGCCCGGTACTGCAAGTTTGAAATGCGTACGACGTTTATCACGGCGAGTCTTGGATGTTCTACGCTGAGGTACTGCCATATTTAACACCTCCTTCAAAAATTCAATCAGCACTACTCTTATTCCTTAAATAGATCCTTTAGCGCTGCAAAACGGATATCAACCTTCTCCGTGGAGCAGCTGCATTTGTGCTCATTTAAGTTCTGTCCGCAAGTCTGACAGAGACCTTTACAATCATTGCTGCAAAGCGGTGCAAAAGGCATGAACAGTTGAAGTGCTTCTTCCACATAAGGCTTCAAGTTCAGTCTGTCCGCATTTACTTCAATGAAATCACTCTCTTCCTCTTCCATATCCTCATCACGGTCTTCGTCAGACGTAGCCCGCTTAAATACTTCAGAGAATCGAATAACCGTATGATCCTTTACCGGTTCAAGGCAGCGTGAGCAGGCAAGCTCGAGATCGATGGCAAGCTTGCCATCCACTTCGATAAACTCTTCGTGCCCAGTTACCTGAAGCGATACATGGAGAGGTCCCGTACGATAAACATCTTGGCGTCCTTTAAAAAGGTCACTAACATCGAGCTGTTCGTCGATTGTAGTTTTCAACCCTTTGGACATTGTTTCTTGAATATGAAACTGCATCAGATCACCCCAAACAAACAAAGATTATTATATCTATCAGACTACTGTTTTGTCAACATTTTCACACGGTTTTTCAATAACACTTGATGCAGACCGTGATTGTGCTCCCTCTCTATGCTATAGTGAAACAACCAACATTTAACAGAGAGAGGATCAAGCGAATGCGCACCGTCGGGCTCATTGTCGAGTATAATCCATTTCACAACGGACATTTGTATCATTTGCAACAATCGCGCAAAATAACGCAATCTGACGCCGTCGTTGCCGTCATGAGCGGCCATTTTCTGCAACGCGGCGAGCCTGCCCTGCTGGATAAATGGGCTAGAACACGTATGGCGCTTGAAGGCGGCTGCGATCTTGTCATTGAATTGCCGGTTGCTTACGCAACACAAGCCGCAGAGTGGTTCGCCTATGGCGCTGTGTCCTTATTAGAGGCGACAGGCGTCGTTGACAGCTTCTGCTTTGGAACGGAAAACGGTGAGCTTGAGCCGCTGCTACAGGCAGCAGAGCTCATTACAAACGAGCCGCCAGCCTTTAAAGCCTTATTGAAGCAGCTGCTTCAAACGGGAATTAGTTATCCGAACGCGTACAGCAGCGCCATCACCACCTACTTATCGGATCAGGGCTATTCCTCTGCCGCTAATTTTCCATTCGCGCTTCCTAATCATACATTAGCGCTCCATTATTTGCTTGCGCTGAAACGGCTAGGCGGCAAAATGGAGCCGCACACTATCACTCGTGAGAAAGCGCAGTACAATCAAGAAACCGCAACCGACAGCCAAATCGCAAGCGCGACCGCAATCCGCAAGCTGCTGCTCGAGAAACGATCTCTTGAGGAAGCGCGCGCTTATGTACCGGAATCCACAACGCGAATCTTGCAGCAGGAATGGG
Organism: Paenibacillus sp. 01T424; assembly: GCF_056398745.1. Taxonomy (NCBI): domain Bacteria; kingdom Bacillati; phylum Bacillota; class Bacilli; order Caryophanales; family Paenibacillaceae; genus Paenibacillus; species Paenibacillus sp. 01T424. Next base: position 144,034 of record NZ_JBFTPZ010000027.1, read on the forward strand.
CTAGCGGACGTTGCCCGATCAGCTGGGAGCCTTTTACGAATGCGCTGCTTCACGCGATTGTAACTCGCTCGTCATATGAACTTTCGAACCTGCATGAGATGACAGAAGGATTGGAGCATCGCATTTTGAATGCCCTTCCCAAGCTGCCCTCCCGCCAGTTCGATGACCTGCTAGAAGCTTTAAAAACGAAGCGCTATACGAGAACGAAGCTGCAGCGTTCACTTCTTGCTATTCTGCTTGGACATCAGAAATCTGATTTCACACCGGATAAGCTTGCTTCGGGTGTTGAATATATAAGAGTGCTTGGTTTTACGGAAAAAGGCAAGCTTTTATTACGACGCATGCGAAATTGTGCCAAATTGCCTGTGCTGCAAAGCGCAGCAAGAGCACCAAAGCCCTTCCGTTATTTGGAGCTTGATACACAAGCGAGCAGTGTCTATTCACTAGGCGTACCGGGCATTCATGCCCCGCAATCGTTATTCCGTGATTTTACGGAAAGACCCGTAACCATCGATTCCTAATCGAAATAAATAAAAGTTACCTTTCGTTCCCAGCGAGATAAACTTTTACTTGCTCCACAGCTTCCTTCAGCGTACTTACGCTGACCACTTTCATCGAGGCGTTAAGCGCTTTTGCTTTCGCCTCGGCATCCTTATAGTTATCAGAAGGAACAAGAAACAGCTCCGCGCCTTCCTCGCTTGCAATGACAACTTTTTGCTTTATTCCACCGATAGCTCCGACCTCTCCGAGTGGAGTAATCGTGCCTGTCGCCGCAATGCGATGACCTCCCGACAAATCACCGTTCGTTAGCAGATCAAGGGATTGCAAAGCAAAAACGAGACCGGCCGATGGCCCCCCAATATCGCCTACTTTTATACTGATGCGGTTATTGTGATCCGATGGGTCCAAGCCGCGTTGTTCCGTCAAGTTTACGATGCCCAGAACACTCAAGAGCTGCTCGTTAGTCGAGACAGATTTTAATGTATCCGATGAGTAAGAGACCTGTAGTTGCTGCCCTTTGCGCTCCACATCAAATAAAACGTTTTGCTGCTTATCATACCCTCTCAGCGTCTCAAACAAATCTGCCAAGCTGTTCGGCGGTTTTTCGCCATGAATGCCTAAAAGCTTATCTCCTGCTTTGAATGAACTTTTCAAAGGGTGATCGATAGGATTTACTTCCGTAATAACAACGCTGTTCAGCTTGCTTGCATAGGGTAATTCTGCATAATGATATGCAGCTTCAATCGCATTGTTTTGCGAGCCCTGCATGATGATGCTTAGCCTTTGTGCATACTCTTCTTTTGTGTATCCTTGCAGCACATCTCGTTTGAGATGAACATCCATATTCGAATTCCACATCGATTGAATAGTCCGCAAGAAATTAGGCTCCGTCATTTTCACTGCTGTCAGCAAAAAGTCGCCTTTTCCTAAAGCATCTCCCTTTTCAATCGTTACCATCGGTTTAACAGGTACAGCTATCCCCGGCTCATAAACAACATAGGGCGTTGGAGCATATAACAATACCCACATCAAAGCCGCTGTCGATACAGCGATCGATGCTATTCTGCGAAAATCTGATCGTTGTTTTTGCAATCGCACACCCCGTTCAAACTTCCAATTTGCCAGTCAAATATAGCATTAACTATTCTGAGGCAGACAAGCTACTCCAAATGGTCTATCCATGACTTTATACGCGTACTATTTAACGTATATGATTGTCCATCTCATGATGCCCTAGCCCTGCCTTTCGGCGTGTCGCATCATTTCTATTTTTGCAGAAAATTAAAGGAGTGGAGTAGCATTGGCTAAAACAGTTATGTTAGCGTTCCTGTCCATATTGCTCGTTGTTGCCATCATCATTCAGCCAGATGCTGCGTTTCAAGCTTCGCTTCAAGGACTCACCGTCTGGTGGAATATTGTATTCCCTGGTTTATTGCCGTTTCTCGTATTGTCTGAGCTTATTGCAGCCTTTGGGCTCACACATGCGCTAGGCTCTCTGCTCCAGCCGCTGATGAGCAGACTGTTTAAACTGCCAGGTGAAGCCGCGCTTACGATAGTTCTTGGTTGGATGGGTGGTTATCCCGCGGGAGCAGAAGCGACAGCTTCCTTACGCAAAAGAAACGTCGTGACAAAACAACAGGGCCAGCGGCTGCTAGCCCTCGCTCATATGCCAAACCCATTATTTATGCTTGTCGTTATTGGCGCAGGCTTTCTGCACAAGCCCATTGTAGGTGCCATTATTGCTGCAGCCGTATGGATATCCGCGCTATGGGTCATGTTTATAATGACGCTGTTCAGCCGTAAAGAGAAGCCAGGTCAGGAGCGGTCAGGTCAGGAGCGGTCAGATCAGGAACAGCCTGGTCATCAACTAGGTCAGAAACTATCAGCCACAGCCAATGACGTGGAGCATCGCAGCACTATCCTTCATCGTGCAGCAGAGGCATTTCGCCTCGGAAGAGAGCAGGATGGCCGCAGCTTCGGCAAAGCGCTTGGCGATTCTGTTGCAGCAAGCGTTCAGAAGCTTATGATGATCGGCGGATTTATGATTTTTGCAGCTGTGCTTGCAAAATTATCAGAGCCGCTGCTCTCTCCTTGGCTGGATAAGGCTGGGCTAAACTTTATTAGCCAGGCTTTTTTTGAAGGTCATATGGGTGCTTATGCGGCTGCGATCTGGGATGCTCCCGGAGCCGGTATGCTCGGAAATGCTGCCGCTATCGCAACTGTGCTTGCATGGAGCGGACTAAGCGGCATTTTACAAGCTGGATACTCCATTACGGGGACGGACCTTAAGCTGCTCCCATTCGCATTATGGAGAATCATTCATGCTCTCCATGCCTGTGTATTTATGATCATTCTGTGGAAGCCGCTCACTTCAATGCTTCGTCCGATACTCGCACCTGGAGCAACGCCAACGTTGGCGCCATCTGATCCTTACTCTATGCAACACACTGTCGCTGCAATCATAAACGCAAATGATTTACCATTTTTATGGCAGTTCTCCATATCAGCCTGCATCCTACTTACTTTTTTGGGACTGCTTGTATCCCTCATACTTCTGCCATTCCGGAGAACAGGTAAATCGATATAATCCAAAATAAGATAAACAATGGCTTTTTCAAACATTTATTTAAATTTTCGAGTTATATTTCTCTCTTAGCTGCTTCTCCACAATTGGCGGTACCAGCTCATGCACTGCGCCGTGAAATTGTGCGATCTCTTTGACGATGCTCGAGCTTAAGTAGGAATACTTCGGATTCGTCATCATAAACATCGTATCTATTTCATCATCAAGCAAATGATTAGTTGAAGCGAGCTGCAGCTCGTATTCAAAATCAGTTACCGATCGAATGCCTCTAATAATGACATTTGCTTGCCGTGTTTTCATAAATCGAACGAGCAAATCCCGGAAACTGTCAATTTCCACATTTGGAATATCGCGCGTCACTTCTGTAAGCAGCGCCTTGCGCTCCTCCACGCTGAACAAAGGATTTTTACTCGAATTGTTCAATACAGCAACGATTAACCGATCAAATTGCTTGGCAGACCTTCGAATAATATCCAAATGGCCATAAGTTACAGGGTCAAACGTGCCTGGATATACAGCAACGCGCTCTTGTTTATTCATTAACATCGGATTCACTCCCGTCTTGATGACTGTCATCGCTGTAATATTGATATATAGAAACGGCAATATCCCCGTATTTCGCATGCTTCAGTTGGTCAAAATATTTCAGCTTCTCCGGGTAACGGTGAGCTGCATCATGCTCGACTACGATAATCGCATCAGGCTCAAGCATCTGATTTTGGGCAAGCTGCGTCATAAGACTATCCATCGTAATCATTTTGTATGGCGGATCAAGAAAAACAAGCCGGAACTTTTGCTCCCGCTTCGCTAGCGCTTTCAATGCGCGCTCCGCATCATTTTTATAAATTTCAGCAGCGCTTCCCATCTTCGCCGTTTCAACATTTTGACGAATCGTATCAATGCTTATTCTTTCCCGATCAACAAAAACAGTATGTTCTATGCCTCTGCTCCAAGCCTCGATACCTAATCCACCTGTACCTGCGAACAGATCCAGCGCTATTCCTCCGTCAAAGTAAGGTCCGATCATGCTAAAAATAGCTTCCTTAACCTTATCCGTTGTCGGTCTCGTATTCATACCAGGCACAGCCTTAAGCGTGCGGCCCTTGGCCTCGCCCGCAATGACTCTCACTTGCAATTGCCCCCTTCTATCTCATTCCCGCCTATCGTACCATAGAATCCCGTTCATAATAAAGCAGTTGCATCTCGAAAATTGTGGACGCCGCTGACCTATATCTGTACGCCGATATTTTTTTCATTTTGAACAAGTATATTTACAAGTAATAAGGACAAAATAAATTTATCGGCGTCGCAAGATGTCGTAGACAACCGCGGAGAAGACTTACGTTTCCCCATAAGCTCTTCGTCCGGTTTCTCCTCTCCCATGAAAAGGGCGCTCCGAAAGGGGCGCCCGATTTTTTTGTTTAAATCCTTGTTATATCAAGGTTTATTTGAGTTAAATTGAATGCAATCTATATTCCTGTCCACCAATTGTCCACCAAAATTATTGTTGAGATACATTTCACTACTATCTAACAAAATAAGTCGCTTTCTGTCTGGAATACTCCATTTTTTATAACCTTACTTACTATACGTTTTCGAATCCCTTCCGGGACACCATTAAGAACTACCTCGATCATTTTAATGATTTACATAAACCCGTTAAAGTCTTGAATAACAAGGATACACTTTTTTACACCCTTGTTTATTGTACATAAAGATAAGAAAAAGCCCTTATTATTTATAAGGGCTTTTCGGCTTCTTCTATATAATTAACTGCCTGCCGACTATAACTTCATTATATCCATCTACGGAACTTTAATCACATTCCCATGATTTACTACATAAGCCGACTTTGTTCGCGAGTCCATCTTTGTTATTTTTCCAATCACAGGTCGATCCCAGTTCCAAACGATTAGCTTTATCTGCAATTCTTCTTGTTAAGCTTCGATCACAAGCTCACCCTCACTCCAATGAGAACACCTCTCCACCCCATTTTATTTATTGATGTTGCTTCAAATTTCTTACAATGTATCACGAAAATAGGACTTTCGATGTAAAATTTCGAACTCTTCTAATCAGTTTTTCTGCTTCCAACGCCATAAGTATTTACATTAATTTGCTGTAGATACAGTTTCGATTCCAGTAAGATAAACTGTAACAGCTTCTAACTCATCTATGCACTCAACCTTACCAGAAAGAAGTATAATGTTGTTAATGGTTTACCCATGTCGTTCATCTTTGTTCATCTCTCATGATTTTCAATATTCAAATCGGAACTAATAATAAATCATTTCGTATTTGTCATTAAGGGAGTTGGTATAATGTTCATATTAATTCTTGGTATTGCTATTTTAACACTCGGGATATATTCGATAAAAAAACCTAATTCTTGGTTATTTAGGCGGATTGGTGACGATTCTGAAACGAGTGACAGCCAACAGACTTTTAACCGAGACCGCGGTTTAGTAATTTTGATTATGGGAGTTATATTTCTCGTAGGTGGCCTTCTTAACGTAATTAATTATCCCGTATAACCTCAACAAGTTATTCTGTTTTCATGCGGTACTATTTAAAGTTGGTACTCACTCCTTACTAAAAATTTCTGTATCATGGGATCAAAAGGAGTGATCCATGATGCAGAAAGTAATGAAAGTAATAATAATCATATTAGGAGTATTTATCGTTCTTTTTTACGCATACTTATTTGGATTATGGTATATCATTCGTAACGTTTCATTTGCTCCTTAAAAGTTTTTATGTGAAACCTCTTCATGATCCTCGATATTCAAACGGTTAATTGAAACCAAATTAAAATCCGTGTTACACTAAACGTAATATAATCCATGAAATGAAGGGATAACGCCATGTTATTTTACAAATTACAGCCAGCATTTAAATTAATCGCTTTAGGACTTACTGCCTTCGGATGTTACATTATTTATAATTTGTTATTCTAATGGTTTTCAATGTTCATTCTTGATTATTAAAATCTTCCTCGTCATCTTTAATCATGATAGGATTCTACTCCGATCCGTAAGCCGCACAAACCAAATCATCACCTACTCGTTAAAACGATATCCCAAATCGTAATATCTTTTTGCTGGATGCATGCAATACCTCCTCATGACCCTCGCCTTTTTAAACACTTCATACACATAGCCTACCTTTATCATTCACATTAAAGCGTTATTCACCATTTTATTAAGATCCATTGTCATTTAAATACACTCTCCTCATTTTTGGTTTAAAACAGATCATTATTGTGCCACCCACCTATGGCATGCGCCGAGGTGAGATAGCTGGCTTAGGATGGTCTAAAATCAACCTTGAGCTAGCCCATATTTATATTACGCTAACCATACCACAAATAAAAAACAGCTCACCAGTCTGAACTGTGACCCATAAGAGGGCACTTTTTTCAAAGTGTCCTTCTTATGGGTCACAGTTCAACTTGGTTGCTGGGCTATTTTCTATTTAGATGCTCTTAGCGCTACGGCCAGCTTGCGCCAGCCTTCTGCTTTGAAATTAAGAAAATTTTTTATACTACCATGGCATTACGAATAAATAGAACAAATGAGAAAAACCTTGCCTTATTTCGTACCATTTCGGACATGTGAAAGGTCTGAATAATCTTATTTTATATTCTTTATAGGCTACTCGCTATCTAACCGAAAGGGGAAGATCTCCTCTTCCATGAAAAGGGGGCCCTATTTTTTGTATAAAGCCCCATGATCCCAATTCCAAATAATTAATATCAGTTCTAACTCATCCTGTTGAGATTCAACTTTCCTCTTTCATTTTTAACCCATCTCTCGTTGGCCGTTGTGATCCTTTTGCCAACCTCTTCTCTTCCAGTTAAATGGTAACTAGTCAATATTAATGATATAACCATGCCTAGCAATGCTTTGATTTTAAAATAATAAAGAAGAATCTTAAATAAGAGAGAGAAATAAATAAATTAGGTGTACAATACTAATAGACTCCTGTTAAGGAGTAAAATTAGATATGAGGTGTTCCCTTGATTCCAGAAGGTATTAATTGTTCCGTGTTTTTTGATGAAATTAAACAAAAACCAAAAAGTAACTCCACATTATTAATAAAAGGGATTGTCAGTTCGGGGTTTAAAATTAAAATGAACTTGGAGTACTCAGGGGTAGAGCTTATCGATAACAGTAACGCCATGATGCCGGATGAAATTTTGAATTTATTGAATGAAGATTTAAATGAAATTTTCGGAAATGGACCATTTGATAAGAAAGTATTAAAACAAGAAATTAAAAACCTGAATATGCTGTATTATGTAAGATATAATGGTAAAGCATATCGAAGCGATGAATGGGATGCTATGCAGCCAGAAGACTTTGCACAAATGTAATAAACGCCATCATTTATAACGATATCGAAAATCCAAAGCACATGCAAAAACAGGAAAAAAGCCTCCCTACTATTATGGAGACTTCTCCCTGTTTGTGAGACAAGAATCGCAACCAGTTGTCGAAATCCTGTCGGTTTTAGCTCTCTGCCTATGGCTTTTCATTGACTACAAATTAGGGTCTCGACCAACTGTGTATTATCAATTCCGTTTAGTTATATCTGCAGATCCTTCAGCACCATCCCCCTTGTCATATCGATACGCCTCTCAAAATAAGAAAACCCAATTAAAAAAAAGATACAAGGATTTTTAAAATAATGAAATATCCAGGAAATGCTTTTTTTCTTATTTAGGGTAAGGCTCACCATAATGGGTCTAACGGCGAATAATTCGCGCGATTCCCCTTAAGCAGTACTCGAATTGTTCAATGAACTTTTAACATTTTATAATTTTTAAAGTATTCAAGAAAGACCAGTAGAATATAAGCAAGAAACTTTTATAAAGGCTGCTGAGTCCTTTAGTTAATTAGATCCAAGCAATGAAATAAATCCTCCTCTGAATAGCTTTCGAGGGGGATTTTCTAAATCTCATTATTTATTTTAAAGATGTAAAAAGAGGAACCAATTGTTAGGCACGCCAAATGTGTTTGAAATCAATCCAGCCGAGCGAATTGATCCGAACTCCTTTTAAAGAAGGATGGTAGTCGGTATAAAATTTACTATGAAGCAAGAATAAGACCTGGTACTCCTCTCGAATTCTCTCTTCAATTTCTGTGTAAATAGCCATTCGGTCTGGCGAATTCCTGCAAGCAAGCGCTTCATCAAATCGATCAAGTGTCCAAACCGACAGCTCTGGCGCCATCAGTCTCTTCAAGAAGCTGTCTTCCTGTTCACAGCTCTCGATCAAACTAACCTCATCCTCAGGAAATACGAGCGAATACAGCGTCATATCAACCTCGTCCAGCACATTCTCCGGTGACTCAACACGAACTTGCATCTTAATGCCATAGTCGGTACACTGCTTCTGAATCCATCGGGCATCAGCCTCATTACTCGTATGCGAACATAACGTAATCGGCGATTGATCGAATCCGTATCGGATAATCTGCTTGCGCAGCTCCTCATCACAACCTGTTTCCCTTATTCCTTCAAAAGGTTCTGATTTAGGGAAAAAACCTTTGGCCGGCATATACCGGTAGCCTCCAAGTTCGCGAATCATTCGATTCCGGTCAAGCAGCTGATCTAAAATAGTGCGGAACATCTGCGACTGCTGAAGCCCTGCTCTCTGCATGTTAAAGCTCAGCATACTCGTACAGACATTCTTGGATTCAAGCTTGATCCAGCCGTCCTCTTCCATCACAGCCTGCTGCTTCGGATCACAGATCAGCTGCTTCCAACTTGCCACATTGGCCTTAAGAGCTTCATGCTGCGGTACATGTACGATTTCGACCTGGTCCAAATGAGGACGTGATTGAAAATATTGTACATTTGCTTCAAGCAGCAGCCTTCCACTGTTCCACTCTTCAATCTGGAAAGGGCCTGTGCCAATGGGACGCTTCCAGAACATCTCTTCGCTTTGCCCCAGCAGCCCTGAAGGCAATATTGACATTACAACGGAGCAGGCATATTTGAGAAATAACCAGTTGGGTTTATGCAATTGAATGCGTACAATCCGTTCTGATATGGCTTCGACTCTGTCCAGCGACCGCATAATCCAGCTATTCAGTTTTCCGCTTCTCAGACGTTCTATCGTAAAAACAACATCAGCTGCAGTAAGTTCAGTTCCGTCATGGAATAATACGCTTTTCCTCAGATGAAAAGTCCATACTGTAGCATCCTCATTGCATTCCCACTCATGGGCGATACCGGGCAATATCCGGCCCGTATTCTCCTCCAGCACAACAAGTCTGTCACAAATCTGCTGAATGATATGCGCATCAAATGAAAAGATACATTCTGCCGGATCCAAAGTCATGATCGTCCTTGTAATAGGAAGGCGCAGCACATCGGCCAGTTTCCCCTGCTGTTTGTGGAAGCCAAAGCTGCCTCTCATCCACTCCATAAATTTCTCATTGGCCGCCGTTCCTTCCCCAAAGTTCTGGAGAAGATGAAAAGCCTTATTATAATCACCGTCTTCGGCATATTGTCGTGACAGATCCAGAAGCAGCTTCTCCCGGTCTTTCCGGAAAGTAATCTGTGATCGGTTGCCCCTGCCTCTTCCTGCCTTCCACTCGATGAAGCCTTCCTCTGACAGTTTGCGGAGGACAAGCTTGGCATTTCGTTCCGTACAATACAGCGCCTCAGCTATTTTCTCAAGTGATGCCTCCGCCGCTGCCCCAGCTCCAAGCTCACTCGCAAACCGCCCGTACAGCGTTAAATAACGTTCAATCGTTAACATCGTAATTCCTCACCTCACTTAAAAGAGGAAATCTATTGAGCATATTCTACACTCTTTACACCTTTCTTTCACCTGTATAATGAAATTAACAAGCGAGGTACCCTAAACAAATTTCGATTTTACGTTTTGCTATGTCGAACAAATAAAAGGCAATATTTAATTAATGATATAGTACTATCTCCCTTGAACGAAATATATTATGTAATCGTTTTAAAAGCTTACCATAACCAACTAAACTTAATTTACTTAAGAATTTGACGTTTTTAATACCTGTTTACAGTGACTGATTCGCAAATTCGCAGGAAAACATCCTGACGGCTCTTTTTTCTGATTTACTTTTAATTTTATACTACTTATCAATCTATCATTTCAATGTATCTCAAAAAAAGGCATCATTTAAGTCACAATCTATCATCCTCCAGCATTTGATATAGAGTCTAGTGAAAGCGAGGTGATAGATATGTCTTCTGTAGGTATTCCTTTAGAACCTGATTTAGTATTAGTATCCTGGACAAGAAACCCGCTTATCCCCGGTTCTGCTCGCAAAATTACTGCTTCCCGTGTCATCGGCAGTGCTAAACCTTGTGAAAGCAAACTAACTTCAGGCTCGCTCCTTATCCCTGCAATAAAATGCTTGAAGAAGAACGGCTTTATTGTAGTTGTTAGCAAGAGAACAACAGCTGTATCCGGCTATTTACTGTTACAACGCGGATAGCATGATTTTTATTTATGATTTGATTTATGAATTGGCTCTTCATCAGGGCCCTTTTTTTAGTTTTTGCTCATTCCGGTTCTAACGATGTAACACTTTAGATGAAGTCTCAATTTCTGACTCTACATCAATCCAATAATATCAGCTTATTTTTTGCTCAAATTGTGTATTCATACTTTGTTTGGTATGTTAAAATTTAGTGGAATTATCAAAGAATTTGTCGAGAGAAGGCATTGTTATGAGTAGAAATAGAAATAGAAGTAGAAATTCCTACATATGTCCCCTACCACACGAATCACACGAATCTTGATCACGAACACATGAAAGAGCCTACAGATTTATCCGAAGGCTTTTCATCTTCACTTATTTCATTGCCATTGCGTTTCAACACTTTAGCTCTTAGGTGTCTTGAAGTGGATTGTTTTGAGAAGCCATAGCAGCAGCTTGTGCTTGTTGTAGTAATTGTTGTGCTGCTTGAATATCTTGTTGTTCTTGTTTCACTTGTTGTTGAGCCTGCAAAACATGTTGAATTTCCGTTTGCAGGAGCTGTTCCGCTTCTAGTAATTCTTGACTCTCTACTTGCATCAATTGATGCGCCACCTGAACCTCTTGCTGTGCTTGCTGCAATTGTTGATTTTCTAGAAAATCAGCAGCATCCTTTTTCACGCTCATTGAATAAACCTCCAATAATTATTGTTATAGTCCTTTATTGCCCAATAATTATAGTGCTCATATTTACATTTTTTATGCTGAAAATGATTTCGGTTTAGGTAATACCTGTCTTTAATAAGGACCAGTACATTGATTTATAAAATTAATCTAAGGATGTGATCACTCATGGACTCAGGTCTCTTGATCATATTCAGAGTTACTGTTGTTACTCTTAATTGGAACTGTAATTACTAAAATGATATTAAACAAACAATTACCTAGCAATAACTACACGCCTTTTAATTACATAATGGCTCAATCACCTGTGGAGTTTTAATAAGAAAAGCAAGAAAAAATAGTGAACGATACTTATGGTGATGATTAAGGTTAGTTCTTCAATACCCGATAATGTAGTAACCGTCAGCAAAAAATCTTCGTTACGCAACCAAAACAAAGAGGGCTTGCTCAGAAGTAGATCTATCTACGTTTGGAACAGCCCTTACTTTGTTTGGTTGATTTGTTTGGTTGATAAGGCTTTTCTTTGATTTCACTGCTTCCAACAATGCTCTCTCCTACTAGACCTATAGCTAACGAACCTAGCAGCTCTTATTTAACCCATTTATAAGGGATTAAAATTTTAACGAACTCCCGAGACGTTATTTCGAGAAAAATAACGCTTAACACCCTCTTTAGCAAGCTATAACGTCTGTACAGTTCGTTAAAACTTCAGAAAGGCAGTTTTATGCTTAATAAGCAGTATACAGTTCGTTAGAGATAGATGTGAGCTTAGGAAGTTATGCGATTTCGGTGAGATCAGTGAGACGAATGAGCGAAATGAATCCGAACGTGATTGCCGTCAGGTTTGGATAAAAGGGTTAGATAAAGAATAACCAACGGTGCAGGCAGAGTTCAGTTCCTGCTTCGCAGTTTGCAAAAGTAAATCTAAGACTGATGCGGCCTTCGCTTGCACATATTCCACTTATACAAGCAGCTATATACCACAATAGGAAATAGCGGTGCAGGCATAACCGCCAGCACCGCTATTTTTTAATGTTATCCAGCTTTTTTGTTCAAATCAAGCTATGGCAACAGCGAACATAACTACTTATGAAACGTCCTCTTTTCATTTATTGTTGAACATTAAACAACTGTTCAACTTTTTTAATTGCTTTATTCAGCAAAATAGAAATTAAATTGGAGGAGTAGCCAAATAAAAATAACATCACGTTTGTACTGCTCAAATCCAAGTTTTGAGTCTCGCCTGGCGTAAATAGTACTCCTAAAAACAACACAGGTATAAACATCGCTACGAGTATTCTAGTCATGCTTTTACTGTAAACGACCATGGAATCCGTTATGAAGTATAATAGCGCACCCATAACGCTAACGAGAAAATATTTTAAATAATTTGTTACATAAACATTTATATTTTGCATAGGATCAGCACTATTATAGGAATCGATAAATACAAAAAGACCCGAGTATATTAGTATACAGAAAACTAATAATATGTAGGTTACATTTAAGTTTAAACGTGTAGATAAGCTGCCGTATGCTAGGTTTTTCCCACTTTTGTGATCTGCTAAAATAATGTCCATTTTATCAAGATTGAATTTAAACAAGGTTAGTTTTCGTTCTAGCTTTGCAGAATCCGTTTCTTTAATCTTATCAAACTCCTCGTACAGCGATTGGCATTTACTTATGATCAAGATGCCAATATTATCGTACTCTTTTGCTCTCTCCGATATTAAATTAATTCTTTCCGCAAGTGATTCCTTTGTAATTCTCAATCTTTATCCCCCTGTATCTACTGTAGATCTCATCGGTTTTTAAAAATAGTATGTTATACCCAATTTATTACTTATATGCATGTCAAACGAATCGAATAATGATACAGGGCTTTAGCCCACTCCATGCACTAAGCATCTGCATATGATGGGTTAGAACCTATATTTAAGGAGTGGATAATTTGTATCAACCAAGCAACGTCAGTCCAGTTCAGAGTAATCCTGTTCAAATCCAAACCGTATCGGCCATTGATCCTTATGTAGTAGAAGCCCTCATGCGCTTAACTGGTCGCTGCGTATTACTCGAAACAACGAGGGGAGCAATCGAAGGATCTATCATTGACGTAAAACCAGACCATGTGCTCCTGCAATTACACAGCCGTCAGGCTTGCGTTCGAATCGCTGAAATTGTATGGACAATGCCATTATAAATCGAACAAAAGGGGTGCTCCCCTAGTAGGCAAACCTACTTGGCGAGCACCCCTTTTTCTTATGAATGCTGTTACTTTATTTTGTTAGACTGTGCATCGAGCATTCTCAAAAAAACCTATAATCATCCACTATTCAAATGGTATAATCCCAATAATTAGGTAAAGAAGGTGATGCTCCTGTTTTTCTCCAGCGAATTCAATCCATGGACGGCTTTGCTTCATTTATTCATTTCGTTGTTTGATACTACGCTAGCAAAATATCTTTTCTTCGGGCTCATGCTCCTTGTATTTGTATTACTCTCCTTAAAGAAACGATCCTATGGAGAAGAATCTCCCAAGATGAAAGAAGCAGAACAGGTCGCAGAGAAAATTACAAAATATACAGGTCGACTATTAATGTTTGGCGCAGCAGCATTTGTTGTATTTCAATTAACAAGGATATACATTATTGATTAGCTCGTGCAACAGCTTTAGCTGCTCCAAACTGCAGGCGATATATAACGATTGCAACAACAATTACAATACTTAGTACAACAAAAATATTACTGTACACATACGCTGTTGGATTCGTCACAACCGGATTTAAGTGAAAGGAAGATGAACCTTTATCAAGCAATTTGCCAATTAAGCTCATCGCAATGGCACCAGAGATAAAGTTGATCATCGACAACAATCCCATGCCTACACCCGTCTCTTCTTTCGGTAACGTCCGAGATATCGTATTCGACATCGCAATTTGCATGAAGGTTTGTCCAACATTGCCCGCTATGAGAATGAGCGCTATCACGTACGGAGACACTCCAATAAATGTAGATAAAAGCACGAAGCATGAGAAAATTAACAAAGCTGCGATAGAAACGAGTGTAAAGTTGCCGCGTTCGTCAGCCAATTTGCCGCCCCTGCGTCCCATGATTGCGGAAGCAATCGCTGCTGGAAACAGGACAAAACCAATGCTGCTAGGCGATAAATGATTTAATGCTGTTAAAAATTGCGGTGACATAAATGTTAAACTAAAGCTCATCGCTGTCGTTATGAAAGCTATAAACAACCCTATAGAGTAATTTTTGTTGCGGAATAGCCTTGGCTGAATAAAGGGATTATCCGTAGTTCTTATTCGGATAATAAAGAAAACGAGCAGTACAATCCCTGCTGCGAAGAGTAAGCCGCTGCTCTGCGTAATCGCAAGCAAGAAGAGCGCAACCGCCGCAGCAAGCAAGCCACCGCCAATAAAATCTATTTTCCCCGCAGTGCCTTTCGAATGATCCAAATATTTACGAAAGAAAGGAAGTGTGAGTAACGGAAGCAGCGATATGACAAACAAGAGCCTCCAGTTTCCTACACTTGTAATTAATCCTGCTACTACTGGCCCCATAGCACTTCCTAATGCAAGCCCAATTGCTGAGGTTCCTAGTGCCCTCCCCCTGTTTTCAGGCGAGAAATATCGAATGGGTATAATCATAGCCGTAGCTGGAAGCACCGAGGCGCCAGCTGCTTGCAGAATGCGACCGGCAATAATCATCCAATACTCGGTAGCAAGCAAGCCGATGAGCGAGCCGAGAGCAAACACGATTAGTCCATACGTCAGCAAATCCTTTAAACGATATTTGTCCGCTAGTTTTCCAAACACGATTGATCCAATCGCATATAACACCATATACGACGTCATAATCCAGCTCACTTGTGAAGGAATCAGATTAAACTCCTCACCGATTGCCGGAAGAGCCACATTAAACATCGTGCCGTTCATTACTGAGAATATTAAAGTAACAACGAGTACTCGCAGCAGCTTGTCCCCATTTTTAAATTCCGAACCAACCATACCATTCCCTCCAATAATTATCATTTTGATCCTATTAAAAATTGCCCTTCATTTTAGTGAGTATCCTCACTATAATATATTACTGAGGATACACACTAATATGAGAGGTGTCAAGATATGAAATACTGATATAGCTGGTATTAGCTAATAACGTATGCGAAGTTTTGCAACTTGAAAACAATCAGCTAAAATAGAAAATAAACAGCTCGGCGATACCGATTATACGTCGAACAAGGAGGCACTTATGTTTACGCACTCGGACAATCCCGTACCTATAGACATCATTCATGTATTAATGAGGACAACACACTATATTCAAAGAGAATTTGAAACACAATTATCCGCGCTTAACATGCCTTATCAAATTACCGGCCCAAGGCTGCGCCTTCTATCTGTCGTCTACAAAGCCGGGAAAATTCGCATGAATGAACTAGCCTCTGAACTAGGCATTAAAGCGCGTACCGTTACTGATTTTGTTGATGCTCTGGAACGGGATAAACTTCTTATCCGAATCCCCGATCCGACTGATCGTCGAGCTACGCTGTTGGAGCTCACAGAACTCGCGCAAGCCAATATAAGTCAAGTTCTAGCATTTCAATCGGAAATTGCAGAGCAATTATTAAGCAACTTCTCCACTGAGCAGCGTCAACAATTTTTTGACCTTTTATTGCAGCTCATTGAAAATAAGGATATCTCTAATCCTTCTGCACACGTTTTAAAATAAAGCGTATCCCATATGCTGAATTCCTAATAAATCACCAAATTCTCCATCACAAAAGGCTCTCATAGGCTAGTGACATATATATAATGTCTCTATGACAAACACCCAATCAAAAAGAAAAAGTGGAGCATAACCTATAGAATCTTCAATTCAAAGGAGGTGCTATGAAAAATGTCCGGTCACGTTGGCGGTGCTTTCACTAACACTGGTACGATTCTGGTCCTTTTCATCTTGTTGGTTATTATCGCTTGCACTTGTGGTGCATTCGGCGGTTACGGCAGATAACCCTCTAAACACTGAGCTTCTATATTATCCTCATACACTTCCTCCGAAGACCTACTCGATAGGTCTTCTTTTTTTCTCCGTTACATTCATTTTATATTCGAAATTATCCGTTTTTGCACAGTATTGTAAACCTCATCCTATCCGCGACTGCAAGCTGTATTGTATGATGGTTTCAAATGACTAGAAATGGAGACACATCATGAGATCATTGTTAGCCGCATTACTCACCCTTACGCTTATCCTCACAGGATGCGGACAATTCATTATCAGTTCTGATTCAAACCCGGCTTCCACTGCTTCAGAGTATGGAATGACGATCCATTTGCCTACTGATCGTTATCCAGAGACGATGGCGCATATTGCAGCAGCCATTCGTGCAGGTGCTTCAGCGGTTTGTACGATCGATCGAGATGGCGCTAACGCTAATCGTGAAGCCTCGTTACGGGGGATTCCAACCAAAAAGGGCTATGATCGAGATGAATGGCCGATGGCCATGTGCAAAGAAGGCGGTGCTGGTGCGGATATCGCTTATGTTTCTCCTAAGGATAATCGCGGCGCTGGTTCGTGGATTGGAAATCTTTTGACTGATTTAGAGGACGGAACGCGTGTATTATTCGTTATGGATGAAGCGATGGAGCAGCCGAAGCCAACAGAAGAAACCGTTTATTATGCCAATTGTGCAGCTGCTAAAGCAGCTGGGGCCGCGCCTTTACATAAAGGAGACCCCGGATACTCCTTGAAATTGGATCGTGATAAAGATGGGATAGCATGCAGCTAACCCATCCTCGAAATGCTTCGTGCAGCTGATCATATATAATCCTTCTCACGAAGCCGATTTCTGCTTGCTTGGCTTAATCGTCAGCAAGGCTAGTATGGAGCAAAGCAATGCAAATCCCGCAAACAAATAAAATAGCAATGCTTCGTTTTTCAGCAATACTGATGCAATCAATGGACCTACGGCTACGCCTATAAAACGCGTGCTGCTATACAGCGAGGTAATGGTGCCTCGCTGTTTTTTCTCTATCCCTTCCGTTATTAAAGCGTCCAAGCTCGGCAAGGCTAATCCAATACCAGCTCCGCTTATAAACATAAAGGTAATTAGAAAAAATATCCCTTTTGTATTGATGATTCCACAAACCAGCATCATCCCCGCAAGTACAGCAGTGCCGATGACAATAAACCACTTCATTTTCGCTTTGTTTTCCCCTACAATTTTTCCAGTGATGAACGAAGCAAGGCATATGGCGCTTAAAGGAATGGCTAGCAGCAATCCTTTCCAAATGCCTTCGATTTTGTAATGGTCCTCTAAGACCGATGACAAGTAATATAGAAATCCGAACATAATGAACATTGCAAGACCACCGATGGCAAAGGTTGCATAAAGCCAGTGCCCCTTCTCAGCGAGTATCGATTTAATGGATTGAAAAAACTTTTTTAAACTGCTCTCTTCTTTTTTCTTTTGCTTTGATTTAGGCTCCTTTACGAGGAAAATAACCCCAATGATTGAAATTAATGATATGAACGGAATAACAGCAAGAGGCAAGTACCATATAACTAGGGCAAGCGCCGAACCTAATACCGGACTGAGCACTTTTCCAAATGTATTGGAGGTCTCAATCATCCCAAGCCCACTGCTAACTTCCTCCTCACTCTCGAACATGTCACCTACTAACGGAAGGACAATTGGAAAAGCACCTGCAGCCCCAATCCCTTGTATAAATCTTCCTGCCAAAATGACCGCATAAACGTGGGAATGCATCAACCAAGCAGCTAAGCCTGATATCAGTCCTCCAATCGCTGCAATGGACAAGCCTATAATAATGACTATTTTCCGTCCGTAACGATCTGACAGATACCCAGCGATTGGAATACAAATAATCGAGACTGCAGCATAAACCGTTATGATTAAGCTCGACTGCACAGATGAGATATTCAGTTTTTTCTTCATTAAGGGCAATACGGGAATCAACATTGAGTTAGCGAGCGTCATAATTAATGGAATGGATGCTAAAGCTGCTAAGTCCCACTTTTTTTTCACAGATGTACTCCTTTCTTATTTGGAATGGTTTGACGTATCAGGGTTCATTTTTAATGCCGAAGATGCAAGGTTTTTAAAGGCTCTTCTGCAGGCCCCTCCATCACATCGCCATTAATCGCAAATCTAGAGCCATGACAAGGACAATCCCATGTGCGATCCCCATTATTCCATTCCACTTCACAGCCCATATGTGTGCAGGTTGTGTCTACGAGAAATAATTTTCCATCCTCTGATTTGTAAGCTCCTGCTCTTTTTCCATGCAAAAGCACGACACTGCCTTCATCCAGTGCCAAATCCTCCGGACGCTTATGAGCCATTTCGAGCTTGCCCGCGATAAGATGCTTCGCCACATCGGCGTTATCTACAATAAGATTCGCGATCGTTCCGAGCGACATCGAGCGTGAAGGCGCATAAAGCTCCTCATATGCATTATCCTTCTTCATAATTAAATCTCTAATAAGCAAAGCGGCGGCTGTGCCATTCGTCATGCCCCATTTACGATAGCCTGTCGCAACAAAAACATTAGTGGAAGATTCCGTTATTCGGCCAATATACGGGATCTTATCACCAGTAACAAGATCCTGGGCCGACCAACGATACGCAATTTCTTTTACCCGAAAATGCTGCTCCGCGTATCTTTTCAGCTCCTCATAATAATTAATTGTACAAATCCCTTGACCTGTTTTATGGCTTTGACCTCCAATGAGAAGCAGCCTTGTGTTTTTCGACGTTTCCACATAGCGAATCGAGCGCTTCGGGTCCTCAGCGCTTATGTACATGCCGCCTTTAATGTCATCCTCGACATGAATGCCGAGTACATAGGAACGATCTGCATGCATTCTTGAGAAATAAAACCCATGCCCATCAAAGAATGGAAAATGAGTACAAGAAACGACATGCTTACATTTAATTCGGTATCCTTTGCTTGTAATCACTTCCGGCAATGGGCCTGTTTCTACATCAATAGCTGTCGTATTCTCATAAATAAATCCACCTGCTTCTACGAACTTCCGTACAAGCTCATACAAATATTGCAATGGATGAAACTGCGCTTGATCCTGCATGATGACAGCCGCTTTGACTGGGATCTGCAAAGGGATTTGATTCGTGAAAGAGCCAGGAATGCCGATCGACGAATAAGCAGACATCTCGTTCTCAAGCTTAGTTATGTATGCCTCTGAATCGGTATAAACATACGCATCCTGTACGGAATATCCGCATTCCATTTTATGCAGCTTGATCGTTTCCTTAATGAATTGAAGGGCATCATTGTTCGCTTTGTAATATAATGCTGCCTTTTCCGCTCCAGCTTTCTGCATAAGTTCATCATAAATAAGATCATGCTGCGCTGTTATCTTCGCAGTGGTATGCGCCGTTGTTCCATTAAGAAGCTGACCCGCTTCTATAAGGGCAACTTTAAACCCTTCCTGAGCTAATAAATAAGCAGCTGTTACACCCGAAATCCCGCCTCCAACGACGGCAATATCAACTTCTATATTCTCTTCAAGTATGGCGTATGAAGATTGCCGGCTCGACGTTTCTGACCAGTAAGACTCCGGAAATTTGGGTAAATCATACGTTTTCTCCATGACCATCACCTCCTAGAAATAATGCACCTTAATTTGTACCAATTGCTATTATTTCATTCTAAAAATAATGATCTGCTTAAGCCAAAAGCATAACCAATAGTCATTTGGACAGTTTATACAAGAGAATGATGAAAAAGGAGGCGTTTTACGTTGGAGAGCTCATTCGAGCATTCTTTTGTGCCGATAACGACTTCTGCTAGTGGAAATGGACTTGCTTATCGGCCTGATGTTTATTGTTACTCAATCCAATTCGTCAATATTTGTTTTATAGGTGATCCAAAGAAACCAGAAGCTGGCTGGGTCCTTATTGATGCAGGCATGCCAGGATCCGCCCATAAAATCATTAAAGAAGCAGAGGAACGCTTTGATTCCGCTCCTCAAGCGATTCTGCTTACTCATGGCCATTTCGATCATGTCGGTGCCATTATTGAATTGATTGAACACTGGAATGTGCCCGTGTACGCGCACAAGCTGGAGCTGCCCTATTTGAATGGAGAATCCGATTATCCGCCCGCGGACTCCTCTGTACATGGCGGTCTCTTGTCTGAGCTTTCTACCTTCTTCCCCCATAAAGGAATTCACCTCGACGACAAAGTTCATCCCTTTCCAACAGACGGCAGCTTGCCGGGAATGCCAGGCTGGAAGTATATTCATACGCCGGGGCATACACCAGGACATACTTCATTTTTCCGTCCTGAGGATGGCACTTTGATTGCAGGTGACGCATTTGCAACAGTTAAGCAGGAATCGCTATATAAGGTCATCACACAGGAGCAGGAAATTAGCGGTCCCCCTAAATACTTTACGACTAATTGGAAAGCCGCCGAGCAATCCGTTAGAAATCTCAAAGATCTGAATCCGAATTTGGCGATTACCGGTCACGGGGAACCGATGTTTGGCGCAACCTTGTCTGATAATCTCAAGCTTCTTACGAAAAAATTTAAAGAAATTGCGGTTCCGGAGCATGGACGTTTTGTTCCAGACCATAACCAGATACATTAGTCAGTTTACTTAAAAATAGGACGGAGCAGCTGCTTAATCTGCTCCGTCCTATTTCTGTTTCTACCTATAGTGCATCTTACAATCTTGTCACCTTTAATGTCACTCTAATCGATGGCTGCCTATCGTTTTTTTCTTTATGATAGGAAATAGATTATTGAACATCAGAGGAGGCAACCACTTATGAATCAATGGTTAAAAACGATCAGAACTGTCGCTGCTGTAATTATTGTTGTAATCTTCACAGGGAAAGATTCCTTTTAAAATAAAGTCCAAACCATTTTATATTCAAAGTAAAGATTAGGAGTGTATGCTGCTTGAACCCTATTTCTGAAAACAAACGAATTGAAACGCTTGATTATTTGCGAGGTTTTGCTTTAATTGGCATTCTGCTTGTCAATATTTTGCCCCTTCTTAACGTAGCGCCAGCTGAAGCGGGGACTGCTAATTGGTATATGTCTCGTATCCTAGATTTGACGGTAGAATCGCGTTTCTATGTCATATTCACCTTTTTATTCGGCGTAGGCTTTTATTTATTTCTATCTAGAGCGATCGAGAAAGGCAATAACGGCTACCTTTTATTTATTCGCCGGCTTATTTTTTTGCTAGCCATAGGATTTGTTCATCAGAAATTCCATCCTGGAGAAGCCTTGTTTCTTTACGCAATTGCCGGCTTCCTCCTTCTACCTTTCTACAAGCTTAAACCAAAAATCAATCTGATTATCGCTTTAGCGCTTATACTTCCTGCCGCCTTTCTAGGAGGCAAACTATTGCTTATTCTACCCTTGTTTCTGCTTGGGCTTGCAGCTGGACAATATAAGGTGTTTCAACGTCTTGCAGAGTCAAAATCTGCGATCCGCAAGCTGCATTGGATCTCTTTTGCAATGGCCGCTATTGGTATCTTTATCCAGTACCGTATACTACCCGAGCAAAATGTTATGGTCATTGAAGAAGGCAGCTCTTCATCTGAAATGATAGCCATGCAAATTTACCAAGGAGCAGTCGCATTTATAGGTCTTCTTGTCGCTTTATTTTATGTCACTACTCTTGTACGGGCTGTTCAGCATCCATTTATTCGTACGCTGCTCAAACCTTTAAGCGCCTATGGCCAAATGGCTTTAACCAACTATTTAGGGCAAACGATTATCGTGCTTATGGCGGCAGCATTTTTTAATTTAAACGGTATGCTTAGCCCTATTCAAACGACACTGCTTTGCATCGGCATTTATATTATCCAAATGATATTCAGTATGATCTGGCTCTCCTTTTTCAAAATGGGACCGATGGAATGGATCTGGAGAATGGCCACCTATTGGACGATTCCAGCCATTCGTAACGAACGCTATTGTAAACAAACCGACAAACAATTTTAATGCTGCGTTAAGGTTCGTTTTTTATACTTAGAGACATCAACCCCACTGTTGATATATAGATCTAGGACACCGGCCCGCAGCGATGCGGGTCATTTTTTTGTTTGTTTTGGGCCGTTTGATTTCATACAGCAGCCTCTTTGTCCCTTCAATTTTTGGAACCATATCACCCATAAAAACGTTATTACCGAATATACTCTCAAGAAGTGACTGCTTGCGAAGGAGGTTTTGCCTCGGCAAAACCTAAGCTTTAGGAGGCGATTAATGATGGAAACGTTCGGCAGAGGCTGTCTTTACATTATTCTCGGTGTCTTGATCGTGATGGTGCTCGCTGTTATTGTTGGCGGTACAATTACCATTCCGTGGTACATTTTTATCCCCCTTGTCGTACTCGCTTTTTGGGCTGCATCCAAAAAAGGCAAATAAACTGCTCATTCCATAGCATGATTTCTAAACGGCACTACAAAAAGAGAAGCCAACGGATGATCCGCTGGCTTCTTGCTTATTTTAGAGGATGGAAGGAGCTTAAATCGCTTAACTAACTGCCTGCTTTCACCTGCGACAGCAATATGACTCGCGCAGTCGGTTCCCAACTAGCGGTTAACCCAAGCTCCGCGGACAGATCTCTTATTTGTACATAACCTGTTGCTTCGGACAAAATCGAGTCGAGCTCTTTGCCGTTTACGGTAACCTTTTTCCCCGTCCAATCAATCTTCGCTCCGAGCGCTTCACCAAGCAGCCTTGCCGGTACCCAAGTTGTACCCTTGAGCAAGTAGCCATCTGAAATAACCTCTCCCTTGTACAAAACGACAACAAGCTCTGCATCCTTCAGCTTCTCTGGCTTAGGCAGCGGCGTGCTGCCTAAAACATCATATTTTTTCAACCCATACTGCGAAATAATGGCTTTTAATTTGGCTGGATAAGCCGGATCTGTCGCATAGCCGCATGCGTACAGCATGTCAGCTTGCTGTTCTGGCGTCACTGCCTTGCGAACACGCTCATAACGCGAAGTAGCCAGCAGCAAATCCAAATCCTTATAAAAATGATAGACGCTCTCATAGGCTCGGAAAGCAGCGCGAGTACTCTCGCTTCGGCCATCGACGACCTCCCATGTTCCTTTAACGACCGCTTCTCCGTGCCAATATGCATTCGTCTGTCCACTGCCCACCTTGATACCGCCTAAGTTGTACCACGGGTGAATAACACCGCCGGTTTCGAGTACATTTTGCGCTAAACGTACGGATGGAAACATCGTTGATCCTTCTCGCCTTATTCTTATAACCGTCGGAGCTAATTGTTCAATAAATTGTTGTTTCGTCAGCTGTGCCATCGTCTGTCTCCTTTCTACTGTCCACTTTGGCTTGCCATCTATTGCCTTGTCCTTATCTTTGTATGCTGTGAAAGCGCAAGTGGCAATGGACAAAGTGGTATGAAAGGTCGACTCTACCACTATGTTTTTTTGCATTTTAAATATAAAAGGGCCGCATCCTCAGATTGTTCATTCTGATGGAGCGGCCTTTTCTGTATGAATTGAATACTATAGGAGTCCATAAAAGCGGCGCGTATTGGCTAGCATTATTTCCGCAACCTGCACAGCTGGCAGCTGCTTTATATTCGCAATATGCTTTGCTGCATCTGCAGCCATTGCAGGCCGCGTCTGCTGACCCGCATAGATTTCCTCGAACGGCCATGGCCCATCCGTTTCCACCATCAGCAGCTCAATGGGATACTCCCTTACAAGCTGCTGTATTTCTGCCTCGTAAGCGACGTCTGGCGTTATCGACACCAAGTAGCCGCTTGCCACCATTCGGCGGATAACCTCAGCATCACCCTTGAACCAATGAAAATGCGCTCTGCGAACACCATGCCGCTCCAATATGTCGCAAGCTTTGCCGGCGTCCTCATATACTGCATGCAATACAATCGGACGATCAAGTTCGTTGGCCAGCGCAGCAAACCGATCCAGCAGCTGCAGGTATGGATTCTCATCAAAAACGATATTTCCCCCAGCTTGCTGCGCTTCTGTTCGCGTATAATACGGCAGCCCTACTTCGCCAATTGCAAACCGTTCCCCTGCTTCATGACGCAAACGAATCCAATCGAATAGCTCATCAAGCTCCTTATCGGCTGGTATGGGCTGTTCTGGGTGGAAACCATAAGCAGGGTGCACACGCCCTGCGTAACGCAGGGCAATGTCACGGTTCACAATAGACGATTCCAAATGCATAGATACGGCAATCACAGCTGCTACACCTTCTGCGAACGCACGCTCTAGAAGCTCATCACGCTGCTCTGCTTCATACAAATCAATATGAATATGCGCGTCTATGCATGTGCCTTCCTGCTGAGGAGATTCCGAGTACAATTGCCCTTCGCGCGGATCATTGCTTGTTTGTATCGCCATCTATACGTTTCCTTCCTTCGCACCCGTCTTAAGCAGATCATAAATGCGCTGCTTCATCGCATAAAACCGTGGGTCTGTCCATAAAGACTCATGACGCGGACGCTCGAATGGCACTTGAAATTCCTCCAGCACCACTGCCGGCGATGGTGACAGCACAATAATCCGATCCGATAGAAACAAAGCCTCTTCAATACTATGGGTAACGAGCAGCACCGATCTTCGATTCAGCTCCCAGATCGACATAAGCCACTGCTGCATTTGCTGCCGCGTCAAGGCGTCCAGTGCGCCAAACGGTTCATCCAGCAGCATGAGATTCTGCGGAGCAAGCAGTGCCCGGAGGAAAGAAACCCGCTGCTGCATTCCTCCAGAGAGCACATGCGGATAAGAATCCGCATATTCCTGCAGCCCGATTCGCTCGAGCCATTCCTTTGTCCTCGCCTTCGCGAGTTTTTTATCAACGCCAGAGATCGTAAGAGACAACTCTATATTGCCGGCAACGGTTTGCCATGGAAGCAGCGACGATTGCTGCGGCATATAGGAAATATGTCCGCGTTCGCCCGTCGTTTGCTTGCCATCGATCCAAATTTCGCCTTCCGTAGGACGTTCCAAACCGCCGATAATTTGAAACAAGGTTGTTTTACCGCTGCCGGACGGCCCTACAATCGATACGAACTCCCCATCTGCTATTGAAATGGATAACCCGCCAAGCACTTCTTTGCTCATCTGTCCTTTGCCAAACTTCATTCGAATATTTTGCGTTTGAAGCGTCACTGAATGATGCTCAGCACGATTGACCACTGTCAGCTCACCTCTTTCTCAGGGCGCCAACGTATGACAAGACGCTCCGCTAACGTTACTAAACCAAATAAAGTCAAGCTCAGCGCAACGATGATGGCAACTGCCGCAAATACACGATCTGGCATAAAACCTTTGGACGAAATAAGCATAAATGAGCCAAGACCCTTGTTTGTACCAAGCCATTCGGCAACAACCGCACTTAACACACTATATGAAGCCGCAATCTTCAAGCCGGAAAATAAATGAACAATCGCATGAGGAAGCTCTAGTTTCCAAAACAGCTGCCATTTGCGAATACCGATCATTTGCAAATAGTTGCGAAGCTGTGCATCGGTATTCATAAGCCCGCTCAGCATGGCAACCGTGATGGGGAAAAAACATACCATGATGACCAGCAGCGCCTTTGGCAGCATGCCATAGCCTAGCAGCATCGTCAAAATTGGAGCAATCGCTATGATGGGTACGTTTTGCGACAGCACGAGCAGTGGATATACCGCCGATCGAACGCCAGGAATTAAATGCAGCAAAGCGGCGAGCATTAAGCCCAACGCCGATCCTCCCACAAATCCGAGCAGCATGATTTTCACCGTCGCTCCCGTATGCATCATTAACCTTGGCCAAATTTGGATGGCCTCTTGTACAATTGAAATTGGTGATGGAAACTCCCATTGTTGAAATAATCCAAGCCATGCAGCTGCCTGCCAGCAGACGAGCAGCACGATCAGTAGGGCTGCTGGCTGCCATATTTTCGACCAAATCGATTTCTTATTGCCCATCTGGATATTTCTCCAGCAGCCTGCCCATGGAAGCGCCGTTTGCCGGATTGTAGTAAATTTTAATTTGTGAAATAACGGACGGGCAGCCCATCTCCGCCATCGCCTCGCTCATCGACTGCACGACGCTGAGCAGATGGCTCAGCTCACCCTCCATCGTCGTTTCAAGCGGTGCTACACGATAAGGAACACCTGCCGCTTTAATGATTTCAATTGCACGATCCACGTAAGGAATAACACTTTCGCCGCCTGGCGTTGTCGGTAATATTTGAATACTTACTAATGCGTTTGCCATTTGATTTCCTTCTTTCTCATCGTTGTAAGTGAGAGCGGGCTTTCCCGCCCTCCGTATGTTCGAATAGCTTATTGTGGTAAAAATTCGTTCGTAAATGCATTCTCCGCTTCAAGCTCCTTCTCCAGCAGCTTGTGCTCAAACATCCATGCCGCATAGTTTTCCCATACGCTTAGCTTCTGTTCGCCCCAGCGCGGTGCGTCATCCTGATATTTCGAGCTTAACCATTTTTGGCTGGCGCGCACAAGCTCCGCATTCAAATCCGGCTCTGCTTTTATTAAAATTTCTGCTGCATCCTCCGCATTGCTGATCGCGTATTGGTAGCCTTTAGATACGGCAGCTGTAAACGCTTTGACTGTTTCCGGTTTATTCATAATCAAATCTTCGTTCGTCACGATTACCGGCGTATAATAATCCAGTTTGTCGCTGTAGTCTGTTAAATAAACCATATTGATCTTCTCGCCGCGCAGCTCTGCTTCCACGCCAGTCCATGCATAGTAAATCCATGCAAAGTCAATATCGCGTTTCACCGCCGTAAAGAAGTCGCTGTCGCCGATGCTCATGATGTTTACTTTGCTCACATCTGCGCCCTTCTCCTGCATAATCGATTGAATGACCGCCTCCTCAACAGGAGCGCCCCAGCCGCCATACGTTTTGCCTTCAAATTTCTCAGGTGAATCGATTCCCTTTGCAAGCGGTGAAGCAAAACCTGAGGTATTGTGCTGAATGACAGCGGCGATCGATACGAGCGGCACGCCTGCAATTCTCGCCATCGTGACAGACTCCTGATAACTTACGCCAAACTGCACATTGCCCGAAGCGACCATTTGATCGGCACCGCTTTGTCCTGGTTGAATAATTTCAACGTCCAGTCCTTGCTCCTTAAAAAAACCTTTATCTCTAGCTACATAAAGTCCGGTATGATTCGTATTTGGTGTCCAGTCGAGTACAACCTGCACCTTCTCTAGCGGCTTGTCCGCTGTTCCCTCTTGCTCTTTCGGCTGTTCGCCCTTGTTCCCAGCGCCACCGCCGCAGCCTGCCAGCGCCAATACGAACACAAGCATCGCGGCCACGATTTTCCACGACAAATGCCCTGTTTTTTTCTGATTCATGATGTTGTTCCCCTCTCCATGCTTCGATTCTTATAGGCGACGACTCCTCGTAGTATCCGGTTCCATGGCTGCATCATTCTAATCGCAACAAAAAAAAGCGTCCCCCTAATCCGGAGGACGCCATATCATTGGCTGTGCAGCTGTTTATACAGCAAATGCTTGATCAATTTGATCTCGCCTGCTTGCTAAACAGAGCTTCTGTCCCTACGCTGGCATTATCCAGATCAGGTTTAACGGGTCGGAATTGTATAGATAATCCCCTCTCAGCCGGCCTAACCAGCTCCCCGGAACATATTCGGTTTCGTCAATACCATTCATTGTATAGCAAAACCCGCATTTAATGCTAGTTTTTTTTGAAAATGATTATCATCAAGCCACGATACTCATCCTCTTACTATATACGGCAGCCAGAACGTGCAGCTCCTGCACCAGCTGTCATTGCCCTAAATCAACATGCTCATCCAGCCATTCAACCTTTGCTTCTTCAGCGGCCTTCGAACTTTCTAAGTCTGCCTTTCCTTTGGTCTCTGCTGCTGGAGCAAGGCGTCCATATACGAGCAAATAAGCGGCTGTCAGCTCTTTTGACATCTCTTCAGACGTTAGCTGCTCTAACAGATGGATGTATTCTAGCTGCTCCTGCGGTTTATTATCCGCACGTGTAATCTTCACATAGGTAAAACCGGCCTGCAAATAAAGCTGGCTAACTTGTTCTGCTGAGTACTGTGATGCCGCTTGATGCTGTGCTTGTGCATTAGCAGGATCTAAATATTGCCGAATATTGTTGAAATAATAGCGATTGGCAAAGCACCCGACTAGCCAGCCGCCAGGCTTTAGAAGACGAACTAGATTTTTCATGGCTTGCGGTGTCCCGTATGCATGAGCATCTCCGATTACGATGCCGTCAAGACCTTCAGCAGGCAGCCTCCAATCCTTCGGATCGTTCGAGCGGAATACGGTAATTCCCGAAGCTTCTGCTACTCTAGCCGCCAGCTCATTACGCTCAACTCCGTACCATATTGCGGATGGGAATTGCTTCTTCATATGCAAAATCGTAGCTCCGCACCCGCAGCCTATTTCCATAATCGAGCAATTCTCGCGTCTGTACTCATGCGATTCCCGCTCAATTACGGTGCTAAAATCCATTCTAATATACGTTGCATCACCAGGGTCAAAGCCCCATTTGGACATAAAAACAATGGCATTTTTTCTGAAATTTTGTACATATTGTTCTGGCTCTGAGCTAAAGGAGATGCTCCCGTAATGATGAATAAACGTATCGCCGCACAGCATCAGCTTATATCCCGCCAGCCGGAGCCGCAGGCTATAATCATCATCTTCAAAGTTGCCGATACCGAAGATCTCGTCGAGCGATCCCGTTTTCTCCCATGCTTCTCTCCGCAGCAAAAGGCAGTAGCCGACCAGCTTCACGCGCTCCTCCCATTTTGTTCTGTCAGGGTTGGCATGCAGTGCCGAAGCAAACAGCTCCATTTCATCTATCGTCGTATAGGTGACCGGGATCGTCGTCCAGTAGGAAGCCGAATTCGTAACGGGGCTGACCGCCCCGATTCGTTCATCACTAAATAAGCAGCGCTTGAGACCGTCAAGCCAGCTTGGCGTTACGATTGTATCGTTATTTAGCAGCATCAGAAGATCGCCCGAGGCCGCGGCCAATCCTTGGTTGCAGCCCTTAGGAAAGCCAGCATTGCAGCCATTGTCGATTACGATGATATCGCTCTCGCTTTTAGCCCATTTTACTGTATCATCCGTCGAACCATTATCTACAATAATCAGCTCATAGCTGCCTCTCTGCGTATGTCTCCGAATACTCTCCACACATTGCTTCGTGTATTCAAGCTTATTATAGGTAACGAGAATAATGCTTGTCATGCAGCTATTGGCATCGCTCACGCGTATCCTCCTCAAGCAAGCATAAACGGCTCACTTACCCATAAAATATGTCAGCCTATCCGCTTGGGTGAGCACTGTGCGCAACTTTCAATCATGCAGCCTTTTTGTATTTCTTGCGTATTCCAACGGCTAGCATAAGCAGCGGCAGCACAATTTGGAACAACGGCGCAATCTTCAGCGTAACATCAAGTCCAATCCAAATATGGGAAGTATTATTTGCTTCGATAAACGACGCCCCATAAATAATGAGACCAATGGGCAGCACACAATATCGGTAGGCAATACCAGTGATCATATTGAACATGAATACCGATGCCATGTATAGCGCAGTCATTTTGACATATAGACCGATGAACAGAAGCAAGGTTACAAGCACATCAAGCCTCTCCAATATATTAGCAAGCCTAATTAACTGCACAACCTCAAGCAGCGGCAGTGCTGTAAGCGAGGACAGCTCCGGCCCTAATACGCATAGCGTAATGATATTCATTAGAATTAGAAATAAGGATACGCCAATATAGGCCTTGTAAGTGACTGGCCCAATCCCTTTCTTCTCGCTCACGTGCTTCCAAAAAACGAAAAAAATAACCATTTGCCCAAATGGAAAAGATACTAAATCTGGAAAGGCCGCCTTCACGACAGGCCCAATCCCGTGTTCAAAAACGGGAAGCAAATGTGCTATTTTGGGCAACCTGGCAACAAACAGGAGCAAAATAATAAAAGCATAGCTGAGCGCTGCAATCGGAAATAGAAGCTGTACGACACGGACAAATACTTCCACTCCCTTGCTGACGGTATAAGCGGCGGCGCTGATAATCAGCAGCATAACAATCCATTTCGGCGTAAAGGTCAGCAGCGCCGTCATCGTAAGCTCTCCGACGTCCCGTACGTTGCGCATCGATTCATAAGCAAACCATAACGCGTGAAGTGTGCCTACAAAGCCGCCGATCCATTTTCCGAAGTGTATAACATAAAGCTCAGCAAGCTCCGAATTTGGGGAGCGCTTCTGCACCTGGACGTATATAACGATAAGCAGCAGACCAGCAATCGCAGCAAGCGTCATCGCCAGCCAAGCATCCTGCTTCGCCTGTATGCCGAGCTCGAACAAAGGGGTGCTGCCTATCAAAAAAACGATGATCAAAATCGAAAGCTGGTTTTTGCCAATCTGCTGCATAGGGTCTCCTTTCTGCTTATGTTATTGGTGGTTCTTTTCCTGCGCCTTCTTAAATCCACTTCCGCTAAGACCAGTTGAATTCAAATTCACCTTAACTTTCATCTTTACTTCGATGTTCGAAAACTGCTCCGACCAGCTGCCCGACGTTTTTAACCATTGCTTTGGATATTTATTGTGAATGATCGTTCCGAAGCCGATTACATCTGCTTTATGCTTACTAACAGCGCTCCAGCCTTTTTGCATAATTGCGGCAATCTCGTCCTCAATCCGTTTTTGTATCTTCTCTATTTCTTTCGGATTCATGAGATCACCCTCGCAATTGTACTCCATCAGCGTTCCAGTCGCCTTTACGTTCAAATCCATCAGCCAATTGCCATCTGAAGATTTAGGAGTCTGCGTTGTATCCGAATGTGTGATGCGAATAGATGAGTTTTTCGGCTCGTTCTTGTCCGCTGAGCATGCGAATGAAACCGTCGTTTTTTTTACTTGATTTGCAAGCCACATCACGCCTTGACTTTCTTCGTTGTTGATCCAGCCTACCAGCTTGTCACCTTCAATAAGGCCCAGTTCAAACAATCTGACCTTTGAAGGTGTACTGGTGTACGCAAGCTGCCCGGCATTGTCCACACTTTCTTTCGTACCGGACACAATTAATCCGGGTATGCCAG
Organism: Paenibacillus sp. 01T424; assembly: GCF_056398745.1. Classification (NCBI taxonomy): domain Bacteria; kingdom Bacillati; phylum Bacillota; class Bacilli; order Caryophanales; family Paenibacillaceae; genus Paenibacillus; species Paenibacillus sp. 01T424. Next base: position 175,419 of record NZ_JBFTPZ010000027.1, read on the forward strand.
TAGCCCTTGTCGTTCCCAGCAAATCCAGCAGTACTTTATGAATGGTCATTTGACGGAAGGCTGAGCTGTTCATCTCTTCATTATTGATCATGCGCTGTATGGCTGCGCCTGGAATTTTCTCAAGCGGAATCAATTGTTCGAGCATCCGGCGCGCGCTTCCCTTTGACAAGAAAACGCTCACCGTCTCGCGGGAATCATGATTGCGCAAATAGGTGTCTAGAAGTGGTCCCAGTCCTTTGCGCGCAGCAGCCTGACCGATAATGACAATTTGATTATGTGCGAAATAGAGGCGCCGCGACGTCTCCTGGCTTGCTTTGCTGACCGCGCTTCTGAAGCTTTCCCCTTGCGTGGAAAAAACATGGACCGCCGCTGTGCTGTTGCTCGCGCTTTGACTGGAAATGGCTTCCGGTATGACCACTTGATACGACAACACCCATTTCCCATCCTTCCAATCAACGCCGGTAGCAGAAACAATCGCAATATCATTCAGCTCTATGCGATTCCAGCAGCCCGTTGCCAGCAAACAAATGAGCATCGGCAGCAGCAGCCTCCATTTTTTCATGGCAGGTTCCCCCTTTCATTACGCCTTATCGGAATGACGCTGTGCCTGCGGTTTTTTTCCGTTCGGCCGCCGCCTTGGATTACGCAGATTCAAATCTAGAGGTCGAAGCACGACCGCCCACCATGGCAGCCTGACGAACACGTCTCGCCATGGTCCTTGCTTTGTAGGACCTGGTGCCAGCGGAGACATATATGGCACTCCGAACGAGCGCAGCGATACCAAATGGATCAGCATAAACAATACAGAAATGAAAATGCCGAAAAACCCAAAAATACCGGCCATAATCATAAAGATAAAACGAATAATGCGAGATGTGGCCGCCATGTTGAATTCCGGCATTACAAAATTGGAAATCGCCGTAAAGGATACGATGATCACCATACCCGCTGACACGATGCCCGCCTGAACAGCCGACTGGCCGAGTACGAGAGCGCCCACGATAGATATGGCGGGCCCAATCGCCCGCGGCATTCGTAATCCTGCTTCTCGCAGCACCTCGAAAGTGACCTCCATCAACAGCGCCTCAACCAGTCCAGGGAACGGAATCCCTTCTCGCTGCGCCGCTAGACTAATGAGCAGCGTTGTCGGAAGCATCTCCTGATGAAAGGTTGTAACTGCGATATACAAGGCAGGCAGCAGAATGGACACGATATATGAACCGTAACGGATGAGACGAACGAAGGATGCAATATCATATCGTTGATAATAATCCTCTGGCGATTGAAAAAACGAAAAAAATGTAGTCGGGGCCATTAAGACCATAGGCGAGCCGTCTATCATTACCGCTACTCTTCCCTCCAGCAGCGCTGCTGCCACGGAGTCCGGCCTCTCTGTATTTGAAAGCGTTGGAAACAGCGTGAACGTATCATCTTGAATAAACTCTTCCACGTATCCGCTCTCCAGCACACCGTCAATGTCAATGGCCGCCAGTCTGCGGTAAACCTCCTTAACGATCCCTTCATCTGCTATTCCATGCAAATACATAACAGCTACGTTCGTATGCGTTTGCTGACCGATCTTGTGCACCTGCACATGAAGGTCAGAGGAACGTATTATGCGCCTGACCAAGCTGATGTTCGTTTGAATATTTTCTACAAAAGCATGCTGCGGACCACGAATCACGGTCTGTGTCTGAGGAATCGTAACACTGCGCTGTTCGCCGCCGTTCACATCCGCCGTCAGCGCTTCCGCGCTGCCATCCGCCATAATGACACATAATCCGTCCGTCATATATTGGAGTGCATACTCCAATGTGTCCACACTCTGTACCGAGCCGATTGAAACGACGCAGCTGCGAAGCGCTTCCAGCAGCTTGCTTCCCTTCACATGAGTATGCTGCGGCAGCCTCATTGACATTAACGGCTCCATGACACTCTCATTAATGATTTGCGAGTTCACGATTCCATCCACATAAATAATGGCAATCTCACGTTCTGGAGCCGCATCGCTGCGAAACATTCGGATTACGATATCCGTGCTGTTGCCGAAGCAATCGCGAATGGTTTTGACATTCGCATGCAGCGACGGACTAAACGGCGTTAGCCTACCTGTGTTTTGTTTGTTCATAACGGCACCCTTCGTTTCCATGTTGCTTCTATTTTGGCGCATTATGGATGTAAATATGTACTGTCCTATTTGTGATTGGTTTTCGTGCTGCTCCGCGTATAGCATTCGTACGCCTAATTGGACTGCGAAGCTGTTCCCAACCAAACCTTGTCAATAATAACCACAAATAACCTCTAGTATAAGAACGTGCGTTCTGTATATAATAAGAACAAACGTTCTTGTTATGGAGGAGATGCATCATGACAACGGAAAAATGGTTCAGCCTAGTCGGTTGTGTCGTAGATGTGATTTATATGAGCAAAAAAGGCAAGTTTACGAAACGAAGGATTCGTGTCCTATCTGTAAGAGACGGTTATGTCAGAGCCTTTTGTATAGACTCCGGCGCACAGCGCGTCTTTCTTGCGGCAAATGTTTTAGCAGCAGAGCTGGTGAGCCGAAATGTCTCTTAACAAAGTCATTATGCTTGCGGATTGCCAATCGTTTTATGCATCGGTGGAGAAGGCGGAACATCCCGAGTATCGCCATCTGCCGGTTGCTGTTGCGGGCGACCCCGAACGCCGCTCCGGCATCATTCTGGCTGCTTGCCCGATCGCCAAGTCATTTGGAGTAACGACTGCTGAGCGGCTGGGCGACTCGCTGGCGAAATGCCCGGATTTAATTATCATCAAACCGCGCATGCAGCTGTATATCGATGTTTCCATGATGATTACGAGCATTTATCAATCCTACACAGACCTCGTCGAACCTTATTCAATCGATGAGCAATTTCTCGATGTGACGGGCTCGCTGCATTTGTACGGCTCACCGGATGAGCTGGCTCATCATATCCAAACCCGCATCCAAGAAGAGCTAGGAGTGTACACCCGCTTCGGTATTGCGGAGAATAAAATTTTGGCTAAGACGGCCTGTGACAACTATGCGAAAAAAAACGATGCAGGCATTTACACCCTCTCCAGAGACAATCTTGAGGATACGCTCTGGACCTTGCCCGTCTCCAAGATGTTCATGGTCGGCAGCCGGATGACGAGGCACTTCCAATCGATGGGACTGGAGACGATCGGCCAATTAGCGGCAACGCCGCTTGAGAAGCTGAAGCTGATGATGCGCCGTAAATTCGGCAAAAACTCCGATATCAACGCGGAGCTGTATTGGAACATCGCAAACGGAATTGACAAAAGTCCCGTAACGCCGGGCACGCATCAGGTTGCGCCCAAGGCCATCGGGCATATGATGACGCTCCCGCGTGACTATGGGAAGCTGGAGGAGATCAAAGTTGTACTGCTTGAGCTGACCGAGCTCGTTTGCCAGCGCTGCCGAGGCAAAGGATATATGGGGCATGTCGTTTCCGTCGGATTAATGGGTGCCGATTATGATCGGCCTACGGGCTTTAGCCGTCAGATGAAGATGGACGATCCGACAAACGTCACGAATCAGGTTTATCGGGCCGCGGTAGAGCTGATGCTGCGGCATTGGGACGGTTATCCCGTAAGGAAGGTTGGCGTCAGCCTATCGCAATTTTCGCAGGATGACGAATACCAGCTTTCCCTGTTTGATCCGAACCGCGAGAAGACGATGGCGCTTGAGCGGGCGACGGACGCCTTGAAGAGGAAATATGGGGATGCCACTATTTTGAGAGCGGTGTCCATTACGGATGCGGGGCAAGCACAGCACCGCTCTGAGAAGATCGGAGGACATTACAAATGAGAAAAAAACTTGAAGGAAACGGACTTTGGGAGTCGAGCCGGATGATGCTGCCCGAGCATAAAGTCGCAATCAATGAGCAGGAGAAGACATTGCGGCTGCGTGAACGGGTGGAGCTAGATGAGCAGGAATGGGAACATGTAGCCCGCTCCGTGACAGAATCGCTGCAGCAGCGGCAGCCCATCACGCTCCGTTTATTTCATCCGCAAGAGGAACTGACCGTCAGCGGAATCGTTGACCGCGTAGATCAACTGAAAGGCCGCTTCATGGTCGATGGCGAATGGTTCTCTATTTACGATATTGAAGGCGCTGCTGCTTGGGAATAAGGAGTGCTCTGTTCCGTTAGCTTCGCTCAAAGCAGCCTAAAGTAGAACTCATCCTTGAACAGGAACTGCTCAACTGGCAGAAGGGCCAACGAAGCAGTTCCTGTTTTCTTTTGATATTATTTTGTATCGCTTCTGGCTTTTTCCCTCGATCTCGTCCGGCTCCGCCAACAAGTGTCGAAGTCCGGGGGTTTCACTTATTGCCACGCTGCACCGCAAGAACAGCCAATTCGATCTTGTTAAGCATGAGCCCATATTCATTCGTAATTTCAAAAGAATGCGGCATTGGCAGCTTTTGAAAATAAGGCGTAATGTCGGCAACGGACGTAAACCAATCCCCAGGCTCCGGCATTTCAAGGGGTTGATCGTTCCAAGCTGCACTAAGCTCTGGGCTGTAAAGCGGCTCAGCACCAGGCTTTAAACGTGCACCCAGCAGACGCTCCTTATAAATTGGCTGTGGAGGCTGCTGACGTACACGCGTAAACATATGCGGCGCGTAGTCGGCACGCGAGCCTGTATGCTTAACCGCAGCAGCGAAGGATCTAGCTCCTTCATAGACGCGCGGCACACCGAATAACATCGCATATAGACGCTTGCCGAATTCAATTCTCTCTTCTATATTTTCAAACCGCTCCAAAATAAGACCAGAGAGCCGCAGCGCAAACGCTCCTTCCCCTTTTCCCGGGCCATTGCCATAGGGGAAAATAACCCCGTTCAGCTGAAGCAGCGATTGCAGACCAAAAAATAACGTATGCAGCACCTTCTCTCGAAAAAAGGGATGCTGTACAGCACGCTGCTCGATATAATGCTGCTCATTAACGATTAATGCGATCGTGAGCGGCACCGCGTCGCGATCTCGCCAGTACTGCTTCCAGACCGGCGCCATAAACGAGGATACGCCAAAAGCAGGCAGCAGATGGAACAAGCTCCTCCCCTCGCGCCTGCTCCGTTCATACAAGAGCAGCTGTGGATAAGCATCTTGAAATATCAATGCATTCGCCTGCTCCAAAAAACGAAACACAGCTAACCGCTGTTCCGAGTTCAGCAGCCATGGAAGCCACTCGCCTTGCAAGTCAGTCATATTCCAGCCGCCATTCCGGGACACCATATGCGCAAGCAGCGCCCAGTGCAGCTCCGGAGTGCGGAAATACAAAATACGATAAGCTTCCGTTCTCGTCACGTTATTCCGATTGGCAGCAGCAGTCTCAGCGCGAATTCGTTCGATTAGCGCAAGTTCCTCTTCATTCCAGCTTGTCACTGCTGAAGCATCAGCAGATTCAAAATGCTTCGACCATGCATACTTCAATTTTGCAACGGAAGAAGCTGAAAGCTGCAGCGGTGTTGCTTCCGCAATCATCGCATCCGATGCGCTCATTGCCCCCCACTTGCCTACTGCATAGTCAAACGCAGCACTGGGGAGCGCGAGCAGCTGCCCTAGCCAGTAACCGAATGTACGGCGATAAGACCGTCCCTCATGCTTTTTGTCCATTGTCAGTGCTCCTCCTATCGCGTCGTTGACTATACAAGCTTGCTGCCTAGTTTAAACCCTATATATCCAGTATCAGCCACGGAGCAGTTCGTCATACCGTGTATGCAACATATGCGATTCGAGCGCTCACGATGTATAATAAAAGCATTAGAAAGGAGATGACAGCCATGTGCGGAAGGTATACACTCACAGTTACGTTGGAAGAGCTGATGGTTAGGTATATGATCGAAGAAACGATGGTACCTTTTCACCGTCCGAAATATAATATAGCTCCGAGCCAGCAGGTGCTGACCATTATAAATGATGGCCAAAATAATCGGCTAGGCGAGCTGAAGTGGGGACTTGTGCCGCCATGGGCGGATGATCCGAAAATTGGTTTCCAGATGCTGAATGCTCGATCAGAGACAGCAGCGAGCAAACCAGCCTTTCAGGCCCCGCTGCAGCGCAAGCGCTGCCTCATCCCTGCCGATGGTTTCTATGAATGGAAAACGACAGCACAAGGCAAGCAGCCGATGCGCTTCGTACTCAAGAACCGCTCCTTATTCAGCATGGCCGGTCTGTACGAGACCTGGATTTCTCCTGAAGGGACCAAAATAAATAGCTGTACGATTTTAACAACTACGCCAAACGAGCTCGTTTCCGAGGTTCATGATCGCATGCCGGTCATTTTGCGGCCCGAGGCAGAGCAGCTGTGGCTGAACCGCGCGGTAACGGACGTTAAGATGATCACTCCACTCCTTAAGCCATACTCATCGCATGAGCTTGAAGCTTACCCTGTCTCCCTTGCAGTCGGAAGCGTCCGAAACGACGACTCTTCTTTAATCGAGCGCATTGAAGTGGACGAGCAGCTCGAGCTATGGTAGCAGCAAACCTAGCGGAACGATGTTCCCGTTGCCAAATAAAAAAAAATCGCTGACCAAAGCGGTCAGCGAAACATCCCCCACAGTTTCAGCAAGTGAAACGTGTTGTTCGGGTCAATCTTTTGCGCCATAATGAAAGCAACAATCTGGTCTTCCTGTGTATCCGTAAGCTGCTCCTGCAAAATAACGGACGCCGCTTTCACAAGCCGTCTAACCTTTGGCCGGTCTTGCAAATCGTATTTGGTCACATTTCCTAGCAGGTCCCTAATCCGTTCCTTCACAGCAGGGTTTTTCATTTTGTATTTAACACGCTCGACCAGCTGAGGCTTAATCCCATAGTTTTGGTAACTCACTTCGTTGACACCTCCATCAGGCAATCCAGTCACATCGTTAAACTATATGCCGAAAGGAGGTGAATATTGCCTAGTCCAGCTGTTCCCCTTGAAAAAATTGATCCTGCTCCAGCAAGCTGCGCAATCTAACGAATGACTCATTCGTCCAAAAATCATCTCGTCCTGTTAATTCAGCGGCATCATCCCTAGCAAGCTCCAGCAGCTCATAGTCAGCAACCATGTCGGCCAAACGAAACTCTGGCAATCCGCTTTGCTTCGTGCCAAAAAAATCGCCCGGACCACGAATCTCAAGATCCCGCTTAGACACTTCAAATCCGTCATCCGTGTCCGTCATGACCTTCATTCGCTCGCGTCCCGTTTCTGATTTCGGATCAGCTACTAATATACAATGTGATTGATGCTCTCCCCGCCCTACACGTCCTCGCAGCTGATGCAGCTGGGATAATCCGAATCGCTCCGAATCCATAATGATCATAAGTGTCGCATTAGGAACGTCGACACCTACCTCAACGACCGTCGTCGCCACAAGCACATGCGTTTCATTTGCGCCAAAAGCACCCATCACGCTTTCTTTCTCCGCAGCTGAAAGGCGTCCATGCAGCAGGCCTACCCGCAAATCTGGAAACGACTGCTGCGTTTGCACATACAGATCAATCGCATTTTGCACATCGAGCTTCTCCGACTCCTCGATCAGCGGGCAGATGATGTAAGCTTGACGCCCCTTATTTACTTCTTTCCTTATAAAAGCGAGCACACGCTCCATCATGCTGTGCTTAACCCAATACGTCTTAATCGGCTTGCGCCCATGCGGCCGCTCGCGAATCGTCGACACGTCCATATCGCCGAATGCGGTAATCGCCATTGTTCTCGGAATCGGCGTTGCTGTCATCGTAAGCACATCGGGGTTCATCCCTTTGCGCCGCAGCACGCTCCGCTGATTGACACCGAAACGATGCTGTTCATCCACAACGACGAGCCCAAGGCTCCGAAAAAAAACATCGTCCTGAATTAGAGCATGCGTTCCAACGACAATATCAATCATGCCCATTTGAAGCCCCGCAAGCACATCCCTGCGTTTGCGCTCTGTTACACTTCCCGTTAGAAGAGCAACCTCAATTCCGAGCTCTGCGAACATTTTTGTAAGCGAGCGCATGTGCTGATCAGCCAGTATTTCTGTTGGCACCATCAAAGCCCCTTGATGACCTGATTTCACCGCAACATACAGTGCAATAGCTGCCACAACCGTTTTGCCGGAGCCAACGTCACCTTGAAGCAGCCGATTCATGCAGGACGGCCTTCTCATATCGACACAAATTTCATTAACGACCTTCTTCTGAGCATCTGTCAGCTCAAACGGAAGGGTTGCGGCAAATTGACGAATCGTTTCACTCTCAATTCGATGTGCGATGCCATCATTCCGCTTGCGATTAAGAGCCCGATACGCTTGGAGCTTCAACTGAAACAGAAACAGCTCCTCGTATACCAATCGTTTGCGCGCCTGCAGTCCTTCCTTCGTATCATCCGGCAAATGAATGCGATGCACCGCGTCGCGTCTGGGCATCAAATGATGCTGCTCCACAAGCTCAAACGGCAAAATCTCTTCAATCATCGACCCATATTGCGTCAACGCTTGACGCACGGTCTTCCGCATCCAAGGCTGTGTGATGCTTCCGCCTACCGAATAAACCGGCTGCAGCGTTCCTGATTTAGCCGGTCCGCCGCTGCCAGGAAACTCCGAATCCGATATCGTCATTTGCAGGCGCTGTTGTTCCCACTTGCCCGTAAGCATAATCTCACGGCCAATGACAAGCTGGTCCTGCAGAAAATGCCGATTAAACCAGACTGCCGTCACGAGCCACTGCCCAACCTCAACCTTGCATGTTAATCTTGATTTGCTTTTTCCATATCGCTGCAGCATTGGAATGCCTCGGACATGTCCTAGAACCGTCACCTTCTCGCCTTCCTTTACATCGGTCAGCTCACGAATGCGATAATCCTCATAGCGAAATGGAAAATAATCAAGTATATCCGCCACTGTTCTCACGCCAAAGGCGTGAAGCTCCAATTCCTTGGGAGCACTCACGCCTTTGATTTGCCGAACAGAAATTTGATCAAGAGTCATTTTACGATCACATCCTGTACATAAACACGGCCGATGTGCCAGGTCCCGTATGCGTGCCGATAACAGCACCTACCGTCGTCCAGTTCATTTCTTGTACATTGAACTGGGCTTTCAATAGCTCACACAAATCCTCAGCTGTGTCTTTACTGAAAGAGTAAGCCATAGTCATACCGACCGGCTCATCGCCATACGATTGTTTCAATAGTTCAATAATACGAGCCATCGCCTTCTTAGAGCCGCGCACTTTATCTACAGCTAGCACAACCCCATCTTTGTCCAAAGATAAGATAGGCTTTATGTTAAGAATCGAACCGATCAGCGCGGATGCTTTGCCAATTCTTCCGCCCTTTTGCAAATATTCCAACGTGTCGACTAGAAAGTATAAATTAGTACTGCGCTCAAGACGCTCAATCTCTTCGATAATCCGTTCTTTCGATTCGCCTGCTTGTGCCATTTCGGCAGCTCTCACAACACGTAGTCCGAACCCGTATGAAGCAGATTTAGAATCGATTATCGTAATATCCGCTTCTTGCTCGAGCATGGAATGAGCAATGACAGCCGATTGATACGTACCGCTGAGCGCGGCCGACAAATGAATAGAAATAATAGGTGAATCAGCGTCCTCCGCAAGCAAGCGCTCATATACTTCTGAGAACTCGTTTGGTGATGGCTGAGATGTTGTAGGAAGAACAGATGACTGCGCAAGCTTCTCGTAGAATTGTTCGGACGTAATCGTCACGGCATCTAGAAACGTCTCCTCGCCAAACAGCACCTTAAGGGGAACTACCGATATCCCCAAGCGCTTCTTGACCTCTTCCGGAATATCAGATGTGCTATCCGTTACTATTCGGACCTTTCCCATGGCCATTTCCTCCCATTGTTAGAACGATTACATTTACTCCAAAGCAAAAACATACGGATACAGCGGTTGTCCGCCTTTTTGCAATTCAAGCTCCAGATCAGGATACTGCTCTCCGATCCATTCGCATAACGACGCCGTTTCTGTCGCTTCCGCATCCTCACCTGACAAAATCGTCAGCAAATCTCCACCTGCATCGAGCATGTTAGCAATGAGCGATTGGCAGGCTTCGAGCAAGCTTGCTTTGGATACAACTATCGTCTTTTCTTTAATGCCGATGTAATCGCCCTCGCGAATATCCACACCTTCAATGGTCGTATCTCGCACAGCCTTTGTTACTTGTCCCGACATAACCTGCTCAGCAGCGTTTTTCATCCATGCGCTATTTCGTTCAGCCGTCTCGTCTTCCTTAAAAGCAAGTACAGCTGCTAAACCCTGAGGTATCGTGCGAGTTGGGATAATCGTAACATTCCGCTCGCTAAGCTCAGCAGCTTGTTCAGCTGCCAAAATAATATTTCCGTTATTCGGTAATATATAGATATGCTCTGCTGACAGAGCCTCGATCGCCTTCACAAAATCTTCTGTGCTCGGATTCATCGTCTGACCACCAGACAATACCGTATCCACTTCATTTTCGAGGAAAATGTTCGTAATCCCCTCGCCTAGAGCAACAGCAATAATTCCAAACGGCGCCCATTCAAATACTTGACCAGGCGGAACTCCCTGTACGGCCTGCCCTGCAAGCAGTTCTGCTGCAGAATAGTCAACAACGGCTGAATCCTCTGCCTCATGCTCAAGTAAATCACGATGCTGCTCGCGCATATTAAGAATATGAATATCGGTTAATTCTCCGTAAGGAAGCGATAGGTTCAGTACGTCTCCCGGTTTGCGAGAGTGTACATGAACTTTAATAATATCGTCTTCTGTTATGACCAATATAGAGTCTCCATCTTTCCCAAGAGCACGTTTGTAAGCGGATTCATCAAAAAACGCTCCCGCTTGTCCGCTTAGCTTGCGATTGATAAAAAATTCCATATCGTATAAAAATTCAATAGCTTCCGTCGCTAAGCGTGCTTGTGCCGAGATCGGCTCTTGCTTGCGAATTGGTGGCACGATAATAGGAACAGCCACTTCTTCAGGTGGAGCTGCTTCTGACGGCATCGAATAAGTATCAAGCTGGCCATCGATTTCTGCTAGGCTGCGTACGAAACCCTCATAAATAAACACGAGACCTTGTCCGCCAGAATCGACTACGCCAACCTGCTTTAGTACAGGCAATAAATCAGGCGTACGCTGCAAAGCTTCATATGCCTTCTGATGCACCTCGTGCATCAACTCAGCCACGTCACTCGTTCTACGGGCGTACTGAACGGCATGCTTCGCAGCTTCCTTGGCAACGGTAAGAATCGTTCCTTCTACAGGCTTTACGACAGCTTTATAAGCGAGGTCAACACCGTATTGCAAAGCAGCGGCTATTTGCACCGTTCCCGCTTCTTCAAGACCGGCAAGCGACCTGGAGAAACCTCTGAACAGCTGTGACAAGATAACGCCGGAATTGCCCCGAGCCCCCATCAGCAGCCCCTTAGATAAGGCTTCTGTCGTTTTTCCAATGCTGCTTGACGGCTTGCTGCGCAGCTCGCGAACGCCTGAGGACATCGTTAAGTTCATGTTTGTTCCCGTGTCGCCATCCGGCACTGGGAATACATTTAATGCATTAACGTGCTCTGCGTTTCGCTGTAAATAATCCGCGCCGAGCAGTGCCATTGCGGTAAAATCAGATCCGTTTATAAAGCGCTTACTCAACGAAATTTCCCTCCCTGTTACTTAAGTACCCTGACATCCTGCACAATTATATGGACTTCTTCCACTTGTAGACCGATTACGTCGTTCAGCACATATTTTACCTTGGATTGAATGTTATGCGCTACCTCGGAAATTTTTGTTCCATAGCTTACGATGATGTAGAGATCAATATGCAATTCTTCATTTACTCGTCTAACTTCAACGCCGCGAGTCAAATTGTCTCGTCCGAGCAACTCGGCAATTCCGTCCTTTAGCTGTTTGCGTGAAGCCATCCCGACAAGTCCATAACAATCCATGGCCGCAGAGCCCGCAATAATGGCTATGCAATGGTCTGAGACATGTATGGAACCTAATTCTGTGCTTAGCTGCATTGGCATGGAAATACACTCCCTTACTGTATGTATTATGGACTAAGTATTATTGTACTATAAACGGCTCCTTTATAGAAGTCTGTTCAATAAATCCAGTTATTCTGCATGGTTGCTCGCTTTAAAAGCGATAAAGAACATCCTTGTCCTTATATTTAGGTTGAACAGAACCAATGTTTGTGATACGATATTCAAGTGTGTTTAAATGTTATTTCGCTTACGAATGAAATTTTCCTCACGCATAACGAAGCCATATTAATGGAATCCGTTTTGTTCAAGCAAGATTTAAAGGAGGTGTAGTCATGTCCCGCAAATGTTTTCTTACAGGTAAAGCACCTGGTAAAGGTAACAACGTTTCCCACGCAAACAACAAAACTCGTCGTTCTTGGGGCGTAAACGTGCAAAAGGTTCGCATTTTGGTTGATGGTAAACCGAAACGTGTTTATGTTAGCACACGCGCACTTAAAGCTGGTAAAGTTACACGCGTATAATGATGGCAATGGCCATAGACAAAAGCACCTGAGCGCTCAGGTGCTTTTTTTTTTGCTTTTCTACGATCACGGCCGAAGGGTGTCCTGCAGCATCTAGACCTAATTTTTTTGGAAGGTATTCAAAATCGCCTTTACGAACCCGCCCAAAAATTTAGGCAGTTTGATTGTATAAAATTTCATGCCTCATCCCTCCTCAGACACGCTCATCGAATTTATCCGTGACAACATTACTACGCTCATGTAAACATCCTATGCGTCGTCAGTTTGTCCTATTCCATAGTGCGTCTGAGGGGAAAGCCTATTATGCGCCCGTTATTGGCATTGGATTATCTCTTATATATATAATAGCCGCTCCAACGACAGCAATTAGTAAATAAAATACTATCGATAGCGCGAAAAAAGCGATTCGCATGCCTAGCTTTTCAAATCTCCGGAAAAAGCGAATGCCCACGTACAAAGCGAGCAGCGAGAAGAGATACCGATAAAAACCCGATATCATCGAGAATAGCGCTAGCAGCAGTCCGGCAAGAAATGTATACATCAACAGCCAGAGTGTTGTTTTCAACCGTTCATTCATCGCAGTACCTCCTAGCGCAATACCGCGATTGCCGCGGCTCGGTCTACCTCTGAGAACACGGCACTTCCTGCCACAAGCACATTAGCGCCAGCTTCACGAATGACTGCTGCCGTTGTTTGATTAACACCACCGTCAACCTGGACATGAACATCATCTAGTCCCTGCTCCTCCAGCATCGCACGAAGCTGGCGCAGCTTCACAAGCGAATAAGGAATGAACTTCTGACCCCCAAATCCAGGGTTAACCGTCATAATAAGCACGAGATCAAGATCATGCAAAATAGGCTCCAGCACAGAAACAGGTGTTGCCGGATTAATCGCTACGCCCACAGGCAGCCCTTTTTCTTTTATGTAATGAACGGTTCTATGCAAATGCACGCAAGCTTCAGCATGAATAGTAATGCGGTCCGCGCCTGCTGCAATATAGTCCTCAATTGAAAGTTCCGGACGTTCAATCATCAAATGCACATCAAAAGGAAGCTTCGTCACAGGCCTGATAGCTGAAATGACCGGCGGTCCAAAAGTTAGATTGGGGACAAAATGTCCGTCCATCACGTCGATGTGAATCCAATCTGCTCCTGCCGCTTCGACTGCTTGAACTTCCTCTCCTAGCCTTGCAAAGTTGGCCGATAATATAGAAGGGGCAATAATCGTCATAGTTGTTAGTACCTCCGTTTTTTCTCTCTCATCTCCGTCATAAACAGCAAGTAGTGGTCATGCCTGCTTTTTTCTATTTTCCCGCTCTCAACCGCAGCAAGCACGGCGCAGCCTGGTTCACTTACATGCGTGCAGCCACGGAATTTACAATCGGGAGACAGCTCGCGCATTTCTACAAAACAATAACCTAAATCTTCGATTCCCAGCTCCTGAAAGTCCAGCTGGCTGAAACCTGGTGTATCAGCGACTAAGCCGCCTCCAATTTCAATAAGCTCCACATGCCTCGTTGTATGCTTGCCTCGTCCAAGACGATTGCTGATTTCATTTGTCTCCAGCTTAAGACCAGGAACGATCGCATTAAGCAGTGATGACTTGCCTACGCCTGATTGTCCGGCAAATACGGCCATATGCCCTTTCAGCTTTTCTTGAAATGGAGCAATGCCTTCTCCCAAACGAGAGCTTGTCCCGAACACTTCATATCCAAGTGCTCTGTATATACGATTAACGGAGGCAGCCGCAGCTTGCGCCTCCTCCGTTTCCAAACCGTCTTTCTCTAAGTCCTGCTTGCTTAAGCATAATACTGCTGGTATGCCTGCATGCTCGATATGCACAAGGAACTTATCCAGCAATTGCAAATTAAGAGCAGGCTCTGTAACCGAAAACACAAGAATCGCAAGATCGATATTCGCAACTGGCGGTCGAATAAGCACTGATGTACGAGGCAGCAGCTGCTCGACGGTTCCTTCACCGTTCTCTGTCAAGCTATACATCACTGCATCGCCTACAAGCGGCGTTAAGCCCTTATTCTTAAAGACGCCTCTAGCGCGGCATTGGACTGTTGCCGAGTCCGACGCCGCATTCTCCGCTCTTACGTAGTAATAGCCACTGAGCGCTTTTACTATCGTGCCTTTGAGATGACCCTCTTTGCTATTATGGCTGTTGCTGCTCTTGCTGCTGCTCTTCTTCAATTGGCTCATCATTGTTTTGGGTAACCTCCGTTTGTGTCGGCGCTTCTGTTTCCTTCACTTCATTACCCGGAATAGTCAAATTGGATGAATTCGTGCCATTGACTATTTCTTTGTACGTAATTGTTTTGATATCAATAAACTGATTGTCTCGGAATACCGTTACTCTGGCTTCCGTATCCGGTGAGACAAGAACGGTAACTACGAAGGTTTCCATACCTGTAATTTTACGTTTCTCTGATACAATATTTTCACCGCGTGCATCGGAGTATTCAATTCGAACTTCACTTGCTTTGCCTGCCTCCGCCGGTGAAATCATAATGTTAAACTTATGCTCTTTCGCATCGGCTGGCGGCCCTGAGCTTACAGTAATTGTAACTTTTTCCCCTTTGGTTACTTTATCATTAGGTTGGAATGGATCTTGGCTAATGACATGATCCTTCTCGTGCAAATAACTCGGAGCATACAAAATATCAGCTTTGTCTAGTGTAAGCTCGTATGCTTTGATCAAATCCTTGGCTACATCAAGCGGCTTGTTAATTAAGTTAGGCATTGCAACGGTCTCTCGGCCTTTGCTGACCACGAATTTAAATTCAACCGATTCAGGGTTGTAGGCTTCACCCGGTTTTGGCGACTGCTGAATGATCGTATCTGGAGCTTCCTCACTGAAAACAGGATCTTCAATTACGATTTGATCCTCTGTTATCCCAAGTGCAATAAGCTCATCAATAGCGGTCTGCAGCGCTTTCCCAACATAATTATCAATTTCTTCCAGCTCAGGACCGTCACTCACCGTTAATTGAATAAGGGAGCCTTCCTTCACTCGCATATTCATCTTTGACTGACTTATAACCTGATCCTTCGGAATTTCCTTGTTATGCTCGCGAATGATAGGATCTTCTACCTTGAGCCCAGCGGCCTCAATCATTTGACGTGCTTCAATTTCGGTTTTGGTTACGACATATGGCACGCTTACTTCCGCAACGTCAAGCACCCCAAGAAGCTTAATGAAGCCAAATATAATAATCGCCAGTATGAGCAGTGTAACACCTACGACAGTAAGCGGTTTTTTCCAGCTCTTGGACTTTGGCAGCTGCTCAACTTCTTTTTGCTGCTCATCATTTTTCGATATGACGGGCCGTGCAATCTCTTGTGTTTCTGTTGGCCGTATATCACCACGGATAGCAGGCATAACACGCGTCTCATCCAAATCATTAACATGTGCGAACGTGATTTTGGGTTCCTTTAATCGTTCTGGACGAAGGCAGGTATCCAAATCAAGAAGCATTTCATGCGCTGAGTTATAACGTTCACTCGGATTTTTGCGCATCGCTTTGAGAATGACATTCTCAACGCTCTGCGGAATATGCGGATTAACGATTCGCGGCTCCTCGAAATTTTCTTGCAAATGCTTCAAAGCTACGCTAATTGGGCTCTCGCCAAGGAACGGCAGCTTAGCTGTCAGCATTTGATAGAGTACAATGCCGAGCGAATATAAGTCGGACTTTTCTCCGGTATTAATTCCTTTGGCATGCTCAGGGGAAAAATAGTGAACCGATCCGATAACCGAGCCTGTCTGTGTAATCGTGGATGAAGTAACCGCCCTTGCGATACCAAAATCCGTAACCTTTACACGTCCATTTTTGCCGATTAATATATTATGCGGCTTAATATCACGATGAATAATGTGATTTTGATGCGCGTGATCAAGCGCATCTGCAATTTGCATAGCAATGCGCACCGCTTCATCTGGCTGCAACGGCGCTCGTTCTTGTATAATTTCATTCAAATTATGGCCTTCAATATATTCCATAACGATATAATGTGTATCTTCTTCTTGTCCTACATCATAAATGCTGACGACATTCGGATGAGATAGCGCAGCTGCTGACTGTGCTTCACGACGGAATCGGCGAATAAATTCTTCATCATGCACAAATTGCTGCCGCAGCACCTTCACTGCGACTTTTCTATTAAGC